>CAYMHN010000204.1:0-6692 GCA_964390235.1 uncultured Candidatus Competibacteraceae bacterium | reverse complement strand
GCGTGCGCGAGAACGGCGGCCAGTACACCCATGCCGCGATCTGGACCACGATGGCGTTCGCCATGATGGGCGACACGGGACGCGCGTGGGAACTCTTCGCCCTGCTTAATCCCGTCAACCACGGCAGCACGCCGGAGGCGATCGCACGCTACCGGGTCGAGCCCTACGTCATGTGCGCGGACATCTATGGCGTGCCGCCGCATACCGGCCGCGGTGGCTGGACCTGGTACACCGGCGCGGCCGGCTGGATGTACCGCCTGACCGTGGAAACCCTGCTCGGCCTGAACCTGGAAGTGGACCATCTGCGCATTGCGCCGTGCATCCCGGCCGATTGGGATTCTTACAAGATCCACTACCGCTATCGCGACACCGTCTATCACATCACCATCAGGCGTGTCGGCAAACAGGGGCAGGCGACCCGCGTGACGGTGGACGGCGCCGAGTGCCCCGACGCGCGCATTCCGCTCATCAACGACCGCCGCGAGCACACCGTCGAGGTGGCGCTGGGCTGAAGGGTCCAGGTGGGTCACTGCTACGCGGCAGCAAGGAGGGTGCGCTCCGGGCGATGGCGCGTGTAGGCCGGCGCGCCGGCACCCGAACTAGCGTCCCTGCCAGCCGGCAACGGCGACATGCCCGCATCCTTGCGAGGTCGCCCTGAGTCTTCGTTGGCCGCGCTGATGACCGCTTGCGGATGCCTGGCAACCACCTTTAAATAGCTCAAAACCGACCTGAGCGTTGAACTCTTCGATCCAGCTTTGTAATTCCTCGGTTCGGTCTGCTTTAAGCTGCTCGTCGAAGCAGTAACGGACCGGGAGAACGACTCAATCAACGCCCATTGACCGCCGTTCGGATTCGGCGGATAGTGATAACAGGTCTCGTGGCTCGAAGTGTTGATTTCGTCTTATCGTCGATAAGGCTTCCAATGGTTTCGGGGCGGCACACTCCTTCAAGGAGTTTTCAACCCAGGGATGTATCGAAGGAAACGAGCTTCGTACCTTGAAGTAAGGTCCATGGAGCCCGTCCACAGTGTAAAGACCCACCAATCTAGCTTCATAGTCACGAGGTGATCCAACGCTTTCCCTGAACTGGAGAGGATGTGCCATGGCCCACTTCGTCTCACTGATTCGCGCAGTTCCTGATCCCGACCTGGACGCGCTGGAGGTGCTCTATCTCTCCCCCGAGGGCATGGGTCGCATCGGTTTGTGGGGGTTTCTCGACACCGCCACCAATACGGTATGCACGGTCAAGGTCTCCGATGGCTCGGGCAAGGTGAAGGCTGCCGAGAAAAAGGGTACGAGAGTGCTTGTCTTCGATCTCTCGGGCGTCAACGATGGCACCACGATCCAGGCCTACTCAGGCAACAGGCCGTTCACCGCGAAGCTTCCGGTGGTGCGTCGCGGTTCCGCGGCACTGGGTGCGGAAAACAGCAAGATCCTTAAGGGCGGGGATGCACAAAACGTGTGTCAGATCGGGGGCAAGCCGGTCAAGATTCTACCACTCGCCAAGGGTTTTGGTAACTTCAAGCATTTCCCGCAGATGTCCGCGGTCCATGGCTTGGCCGTGCACATCACTACCGGGGGCAACGAATCCCTCGAGGGGCTGAAGGCAAGCTTCGAAAACGGCGCCTCAACCCATTTCGCCATCGATCGCGAAGGCAGGATCGCGCAATACATCGCCGCCAGCTTCCAGTCGCAGGGACATGGGGAAGGCAACACCAACTGGTTCGGCGTGGAGATCGTGGGCAAGGCCGTGGGGGCCAAGGCTCAGACCATGACCGATAAGCAGTTGGTGACCCTGCGCGAACTGTGGCATTGGGTGTACCTGGCCTTTCCGAAGCCAACCTGGAATCTGGCGGCGCCCTATACTGGAACCAAGCAGGTCGGCACGATCGCCAAGCATTACCAGAACATGGCGCAGGAGTTCGAGAGCCGCGGCTATTCCAAGCCCGGGGGAGCGACGATCAACGAATGCATCGCATCCACCGGCATCTCCTGCCACTACTGGGTGGCCTCGCACGTGAAACCCTGCCCCGGAGCCGGGATCATGAGCCAGCTGCCGCAGATTCTGGGTTGGAGCCAACTCAGAATTACGGGGGATGAGGCCTTCATGATGAACTAGGCCGCGCTGGCCAACAGGAAGACGCCGGTGAGGGCGATGGTGGACAGACTGATTGCAAAGCAACTGAGTCATACTATACCCTCCCGAAACCAGGAGACAGCGTATGGCGACTTGGGCTTATGAGTGCCGGTCTTGCGCAGCGGACGATGCCGTGTGGTTCGTCGCGCGCGAGGCCATCGTCGAGATGCCGCATGAGGTGCGCGTGCTGCGGGTCAAGGTCGATGACCAGTGGCTGTGCGCCACCGTGGACCGCGACCGGCTGGTATCGGTGGAAAGGTCGCTGCTGCGCGAGGCGGTGGCCTCCGACCCGGCGGACTGCCCGGAATGCGCGCGACGATTGTCCCTCCGGTCATTGGACGCACCCGCCGAGCCGGCCCGACCCGCGGCAGCCGAGCCGACCGCAAGCCCTGCACGGCAGGTGCATGCTGCGGCCATCTCGATGCAGGGTATCCGCTTCGTCGTCGTGCTCGTCCGCCCCGAACTCGCCGCCGGTCCCGGCGAAGCGGACATGCTGATCGCCGATCTGCAACCGCGCTTCGGGGGCGTGCCGGTCGTGCTGGTGGGTCAGTACGATGATGGCACGCCGACCTATTACGGAGACCCGGCGCTGATCGAGCTGCTGACGGACGTGCCGCTCGACAGGATGCCGTGGAAGGATTACCCCTGAAATAGCCGACCCCTTTCCGACGGCTCGGAGGAAAACCATCATGGGAAAGCGATCACCCGGGCTGCACGCGGCCACACTCTTCTGCCTGCTTGCTCCAGTCGTCGCACAAGGCCAGTCCGGTCTACCCCAGGGGGCAGGCATGGAGCTGGTGCAGGGCACGTGCAACGCCTGCCACCGGACGAATCTGATCGAGAACAGCTCCGGATACACGCGCGAGGGCTGGCGGGAGCTGATACTCACCATGATCGACCCGGGCAGTGCACCGCTGGAGACGATCACGGAGTATCTGGCGACCCACTTTCCCGAGCGCTCCGACCGCAACCCCAGCCTGATACCCGGTGATACCTCGATCACCTTCCAGGAATGGACCGCGCCGACACTCGGGCAACGCTCCCGCGACCCGGCGCAAGGGCCGGATGGAAGCATCTGGTGGGTCGGACAGTGGAGCGACCTGGTCGGCAGGGTCGATCCCGCGACCGATGAGATCCGGGAGTATCCCTTGCCGACCGGAGCCAGGCCACATACCGTGACCGTCGCGGAGGATGGCGCCATCTGGTACACCGGCAATGGCAACGCCTCCATGGGCAAGCTGGACCCGGACACCGGCGCGGTCACGGTGTACGCCATGCCGGACCCGGCCGCCACCGATCCACACTCGGCGATCGTCGATCGGCAGGGCATCGTGTGGTTCACGCTCCAGCACAGCAATATGGTGGGGCGGCTGGCCCCGGACACCGGCACGGTCGAACTGATCACCATGCCGACGGCGGGCTCGCGCCCCTACGGCATCAAGCTGAGTTCAGCGGGTGTCCCCTGGGTGGCCGCCAACGGCAGCAACCGACTGTTTCGCATCGATCCGCAGACGCTGGACGTCGAGGAGCACGTGCTGCCGAACCCGGCCACCACGGTCCGGCGGCTGGACTTCGCCAGCGACGGCACGATCTGGTACGTGAATTCCTCCCAAGGCCGGCTGGGCCACTATGATCCGGGCACGGGCGAAGTCCGGGAATGGCCTTCCCCCAGCGGCCCGCGCTCCCACCCCTACGCCATCGCGGTGATCGACGACATCGTCTGGTACAACGAATCGGGACAACGGCCGGATGCGCGGGTGCGCTTCGACCCGGCCACCGAGCGGTTCCAGAGCTGGGCCATTCCCTCCGGCGATATTCACGCCGGCATCGTGCGCCACATGCGCCCGACCCGCGAAGGCCATCTGCTGATCCACCAGAGCAGCACCAACCGCATTCTCCTGGTGACGCCGACGCCCGCGGGCTGAGCGGCAACGAGAAACCGCCTAGCGCCTGAGCGCCGCCAGAGCGTCGATCAGGACATGGATGTCGTGCGCGCCGCGATAAATGGGTGTCACTTCGCGCGCCAGCCCCAGCAGCGCGTACACCGCGGTCTGCGCGGTCCGCACCGAATATTCGACGGTGAAGACGCAGTCATCGGCGAGTTCGACAAACTGGCCGAGAAACGCGAAATTGGTCGCCCCGGACGGAAT
Source organism: uncultured Candidatus Competibacteraceae bacterium (assembly GCA_964390235.1). Lineage (GTDB taxonomy): Bacteria > Pseudomonadota > Gammaproteobacteria > Competibacterales > Competibacteraceae > CAYMHN01. The sequence goes on along the minus strand of CAYMHN010000204.1, from coordinate 2,406 downwards.
CACCGCGGGCCTGGCACCCTGGACTCGCGGCATGAACTGGCTGTCGATATAGGGCATCAGGCACGGCACGCAGTTCATCCGGCCCATCAACGGACGCATCCGGTTCATGATATCGAGATGGGTGAACAGTTCGGTGAGGATTTCCTCACCCGTGCAGGCGGTCATCGCTTTCTCGACATGATTGCCCACGGCATCCGGTGACAAACCGTCGCCCCAGAACACGAATACATCCTCGGCCTGGTTGACGAAATGGGGCTGATGGGCGAGCACCACCGACATGAACCAGTTCGAGTCGGCCAGCGTCACCAGACCACCGGTGCCGGCCCGGTTGCCGGTGAACCGTTCCATGTGCTCGAAAAACGCCGGTGTCTTGAGGGTGACCGTGAATGACATCCACTTCGCACGGTCGAGATCACCGCAGAACACCCGCGGGCGCCCGAAGCCGGGGTCCTTCCGCGCGATTTTCTCCCACAAGGCCCAGGCTCCGTCGGTCACTGCCGGTGCCAGGGTGGCGGCGCGATCCATGGCCCCGGTGCTGGAACGCTCGACCATCGAGCCCAGGGTCACGAACAGGTAATCGCTGGCCGACAATTCGATCCTGCGCGGGGTGGCTTGCTCCAGATAATTCAAGGCGGTGGCGGTCTTGCCGCCGGCATTGAACTCGAAATCGATATCGGTAACCGCAGCCTCCATGACGAAGTACACGCCCTGCTGCCTGAGCCAGGTTTCCAGTGGCCGTATGATCGAGTCGTACTGATTGTGTCCCGTGCGCATGATCCCCTCCAGCCGGTGGAAACCGGGCAGCAGGTGGATGAAGCGGATCGCGTAGCGGCGCATTTCGGCGACGCTGTTCCACGGCTGAAAGGCAAAGGTGGAGCGCCACAGGTACCAGAACACGGTATGGAAGAAATCCGGCGCGAACCATTCGTCGATGCGCTTTCCCGCGAGCGCATCTTCGCTGCTGAAGCTGAGTTTGAGCAAGGCGAGAAGGTCATGCGCGCTCAAGCCATAGGAGGACACGTCGATTTTATGTCCCGCCCGCAGCAAGCGGGCGTTCGAACCGGAGACGACCTTGCGGTTGAACTCGAAAACCTCGTCCTTGACCGACCGGTTCGGATCACCTGGGGTGGGGATCCGCGATAGCAAATCCCAGGTACAGCCGAAATGGGCCTCGAACATCCGACCGCCGCGAATCAGATAGCCCTCTTCGGCCGAACCCGCGCCATCGAGGGCACCGCCACACACGCTGTCCCGGGTGAGCACGGTGATAGTGTGTCCCGGCACGCCGCCTTCCCGGATCAGATACGCGGCCGTGGCCAAACCCGCCACACCGGCACCGATGATATAGGCCTGGTGCTCGGTCACCGGACTCACCGTTCTCCCCGCTATCCCACCAGTCGCTAGCCTTCCAGCCGCACCCGGCGCAGATTGTAATCGCCACCATGGTTCACCAGCACGAAACCCTGGAAACCCTGGCGCAGACCGCGGTCGCGCCCCTGCAGCACCTGTCGGCCATCCACCCGCACCTGCATGAACCCGTCGTCGTCACGACTCCAGTTCAGGGTGTGGACATGGCCGTCCTCCAGGTTGAGCGGACCCTCGCTGCTGGCGATCACCTCGCCTCCGGCCGCGGTCAGCCGCACCAGGCTGAGCCCGGGCCGTGACCCGGGATTGTAGACCAGATGGTATCCGGTACCGGGCTGACCACCCTGGAACAGACCCAGCTCCAGGCTGCCGGGGCGTTGGTGGGAGGCCAGTTCCAGTTCCAGATCGAAGGCGTTGCCGACCGGGGCATTGACAAAGATCCGGGCCGGTTCGGGGTAGTCGGCGCCCGGTGTCAGCGTCGCCCCCGACCCGCCGGTGGCCTGTTCGAGCAGCATTTGCAGCACCGCAAGACCGATCTCCTCCGGTCGTCCTCCGGGGCGGGTCGCCGGCTCGGTCGCGCGCGGCTGCGCCACGCGGCTGCGCAAACCGCCATTATCGACCTCGAAGCTCCCGCTGAGCACGGTCCAGGGCGGATTGCGGCGGAAATCGCCGTCGCTGAAATCATCCTCCAGGGCGACCCGCGTGGCCGGCAGCAGGGTGGGCGGCTCCGCGGTGGCTGGTGCTCTGTCCTCCTGCCGCAGACGGGTCAGCAACGCCATACTCGGCTGGCCATCCCGGGCCAGACCCACCGAGCCCTGGTAGTCGCTGATCGCATTCCGGGTGCGGGAACCCATCATGCCATCCACCGGACCAGCGTCGTAGCCAAGCCGGTTGAGTTCGCGCTGGATCCCGGCCAACAGTTCCCGCTCCGACAGGATCTCGCCGGGGGACGGCGGCACCGGGGAGGTCGGTGGCGAGGTCGCGGTCGGCTGCCAGGCCCGCGCCGCTTGCTGGGCCTCGGCGATCTGCTGCGCGGTCATC
>CAYMHN010000203.1:0-6710 GCA_964390235.1 uncultured Candidatus Competibacteraceae bacterium | reverse complement strand
GGAATTTCAGGACGCCTGACAAATATGGGTTAGGGCGCGGCTGTGATTGGAAACCATAGTGCAACCACCACGAGTGCGACGCCAACAAGCGCAACGATGAGGTTCAGGGTTAACCACCAATAGTGCAACCGCCACTTGTGCATGCGCGGGAACTTGTCTTCGTGAGCCGAGTCCGCTTGTTGCTTCAACTGCCGGAGTGGTTGGCCGGGTAAGAGCGCATCCAGCGAATCGCGGTGACGGCGCGCCCTTTCCATGTGAAGGCTGAAGCGCTCGTAGTGCTTCATCGCGAATCCGGCTCCGAACGCACCCAACACCACGAGCAAGAACGCGAGCGGCAGGTCGGCCGGCGCGGCAATCGTCTTGTCGAATGTGATGATGCCAATCACAGCCGCCGAGATCGCCATAACCGCGCTGATCACTGTCGAGCGCTGGGTCTCGTGGTGTCGACCCTGGGTGCAGTGTTCCTGATACATCTTCCAGAGCACGTCACGGGACGGTGCGTTCTCGTCGGCCATCGTGTCTCCTTGAGCGCCCTAACGACCCAAGCTCAGCGAGCCGGCGCACGGGACGTAAGGATTGCCACCGCGACGCTCCCGCCGGGTTCGCTGCAGCGAATGGTTAGGTCGGATGCGAAGCCCTCCTAATAAGAAGCAGCGCGGCTAAGTAGGCAGCAGCAACGACATCGTAGGCAAGACAGAAACCCGGCCACCAAACAGGGACACCGGGGTTCGCTATCACTGCGTGATGAAAGAAGTCAAACACTCCGTGAAGCGCCAAGCCGGCCACCACGAGCCATAGAGTCTTCCGGAACCCAAGCGCAGCCATCGCCACAAACACGAGTGCGGGAATAACCTCCGCGACAAGGGAATCTGTGGACCCGGCGATCGCCGCAAATAACAGGTATAAGGTGGCAATGACTATCAACACGACCGGGTAGAAGCTGCGCTCCTTGTCGAAGCCAATCACGGTGGCGAATAATCCAACTGCAGTAGCAGCGGCGACTCCAATTGCGAATTCCATGGTGATTTAGATTTTGCGATCTAACCGTTATTAAACTGCACCTACACCCACCGTCGTACGCGCGCCATGTACTGCGCAAACTCGGGGCCGAACTTCGCGAGTAACGCTCGCTCTTCGGGCTTGATTTGGTACTGAGTCAGGTACGCCAAAAAGGCCGGCAACAGCAAAACCGCGCCAGCATTTGACAGGTACAGTGCCCAGCCCGCAAGAGCTAGAAAGAAGCCGAGGTACATGGGATTGCGTGAGACGCGGTAGACACCGCTGGACACGACAGACGAGGACGCGTTAGGGGTGAGTGGGTTGACTGTGGTGCGCTTTATGCGAAAGGCAACAACTCCGGCGAGGGCTACCGCTCCGCCGAGCACAACCAGCGCCAGCGCCAGTTCGAGCCTTGCGGGCAGGGTGTACGAGATCCCTGGTGCGACGTAGGCCACACCGTACATTGCACCGGCGAAGACAAGCGACACAAGTAGAGGTGGGACCTTTAGATCGAGCCATTGCATAAAGGGTGTGCGGCCTAACGCCTGAGCTCAGCCGCGCGCGAAGGCTGGCGAAGCCAGCTGTAGCGCGTCGGCTGGAGCGAAATGTTAGCCCTCAGTGCTTGGGTGGAGAGAAACATGCGTTCGCATTCCCGCACAGCACTGTGAGCCACGAAATGGATTGATCACAAACGAAGTCACAGAGGTCAGGGTCATTCAATACACGACCTACGCCGTAGCCCCAGGCATCCTCCCCCAAGGACACGAGATTGAACTCCGCCGCGTAGGGGTCGCCGTGCACGAGGTGGTTGAGTGTTTCGCAGACCTTCCGCGCACCGTCGGTATCTTTGGTCGGGTGGGTTTCCGCGAGCATTTTCACAAGCGATGGGCGCTCACCATGCTTCCAGCCGCGTTCCCACAGAGGTAGCGACTCTGGTCTCAGCCGAAGGTAAGAGATGATCGCCGCGCGCTCGACGAGAGAGCGCACAAGGACAAGCGCAGAAAACAGGTGCGCCTGTCTGACTAACTCGCGAATGCTGAGCGCGATGTTCAGCCCTTGCGGCACGACTTGCGCCGCGGCGCGTTGAAGCTCAGACAGCGGATCGGTCCGGGTCTTCGCCGCTAGATTCGATGATAGGTCCATTGCCGACGTAATGAGCACGTCGAAAACGTAGAGCGGCTTCCGCCCAATGTAGGGCTCGTCGCCGGGCGAGAAGTGGACGGGTTGCTCCATGAGGTACCTGCTGAGGGCTAACTATAATTCGACGTCACAATCGTCGTGTTGCAACACGACGATTTCGTCGGATAAAATTCTTGAGCCCCGTTAAGTCGCTGATGTTCCTGGACCCGTGGCGTTGTTATACGACCATAAACCAGGGAGGCAAACACGACATGAAACCCGGCAAGTAACTTCGTCTTCCGGATTGCCGTCCCGCGCCGATGGATGCGCTGGTGATCAGATCGTTTCTTACCCGTCTTGCCATGCACGATACCATGGCCGCCTCGATACGGAATCAGGCCCCGAGGATACGGCTGTTTCTCGACTACGCGGTGCTGACGGGTTGGGATCGGGTGATCGACCTGATCGCCGGTCCGGGTCGGGTTCGCTTCCGCGTATCGGACCATTGCGGGCGCGGCGTGCTCGGTTCGCCGGATTGCTGGTGTGGTCATGCTGACTTCATCCTGAAAGCGGCATAGGTTCCTGGTTTTATAGTCGTGCCCGCCGGGTTTGTAAAGGCCAACGCGTCACAGCTGCCGTAATCGCGGGAAGCCGCGTCTGGCTCGGGGTTTGCCGACGGTGGCAAATTTTCCACACCTTTTTTCGGTCGGCCCGGTGACTGCTGCTGCCGCCCCTTCGCCCGCTCCTCGTACCAACCCAAGGCCGCCGCTGCCGCCATGGCGCGCCGGCCGACGGTAATCGGAGCCTTTTGTCGGTTTTGTCAGTTCACCGGATGGGCGAATCGGGGATTGAGCGCGGGATGGCCTTCGGCCTTGAGCTTTTTGAAGTGGCTCATGGCCTTAGCGTGAGAATCCCTGCTGTCTTGCCGCAACGATTCGATCTCTTGCGGCGTCAAGTCCCGCGGCCTATCGAAGTCGGGCCTGGTGGGCGGTGCTGGTTCAAGCTTTTCGGATGGCATGGTTCAGTATAGCAAGCAGCGGGTGAAAAACATCGGCACGGTAGTTGTCCGCCGCTCCTGGCGCGTCAAGGCGCGCGCCGCTGTAGCGTATCGAACACCGCCTCCAGACCGGGATGCACGCCGCGCAGCCCGTCGACCACACGCGCCGCCCAGGCGAAATATTCACGCTTGCGCTGATCGGTCCAGTCGGCTGGCGGATGGTCCAGAAGATCGCGCAGGTTGCTGATCTTGTCAGCCAGCTTGACCAGGCGCGCGGCATCAGACAGGTGCGGGGCGTGCTCGATCTGCAGCCGCTTGCGTTCGGCCTTGGGCAAGGCCTTGTCATCGGTGACCTCGACCACGATGCCGGCGACCGTGGCGCCGAAGGCCTGCTCCAGCTCCTCGACCGTGGTTTCGGTGTCTTCGATGGTGTCATGCAGCAGGGCGGCGCAGATCACGTCGATGTCCGTCACCCCACCCTCGTTGACCAGGATATCGGCCAGGGCGATCGGGTGATTGATGTAGGGCGAAGCATGGTGATCCTTGCGCCGCTGGTCGCGGTGCTTGCGGGCGGCGAAGGCCAGGGCTTGCAGGATCAGGCCGAAGTCGACTGCTTGCGGGCGCATAGGTCGGGTGCCTTACGCCGGGCGGGCTTCGGATGCCTGCTTGCACCGGCGGATTCCCTCGCGATCGACCTCGCCGGTCTCCGGCGCCTCGATGCCGATGCGCACCTGGCCGCCCTTGATGCCTAGCACGGTGACTTGAACCTCATCGCTGACGTAGAGGGCCTGGCCGATGTGGGGGGTGAGGATGAGCATGATGGGTTCTCCTGTTGCGCCGAGTCCGGTCGGCTCCTGGCTCCGATAAAAGAAGTGTATCTCATCAGGGAGGAAGTGCCACCCAGCCGCAGCCCCATCTCGTTTCTGTGGATATTGTTCTGGACGGATACCCCGTAGGCTCCGCTGCCACCGAGCCAGCTTATTGGCACTGCTCGAAACCTGCCTTGTCTGAACTCGGACATTGCCCGATAATCCAACCATGACATCGCCGCCGGTCTGAACGATGCCCTGGCCTATGCCCGTGGCGACACGGCCGGAAGCCGGACCTATCAGGTGCGGACCGCCCCCGTGGTGGACTGCAAGGCGATCCGTCAACGTATGGGATTGACCCAGGCCAAATTCGCCCGGCGCTTCGGGTTCCGGCTGGCGACGTTGCAGGACTGGGAGCGGGGCAAGCGGCAACCGGACACCGCCGCCCGGTTGCTGTATCGGGTTATCGAGCGGGAACCGGACGCGGTGGAACGTGCGCTTTCCGATGAGCCAATCGCGTGAAGGCCTGTCACTACTGGACGAACAGGCCGGTTTCATGTTCCACTCATGTTCCACTAGACAGGAAAAACCGGGCAAAGTGGAACATGATACGGAACAAGAGAATCACAACAAACTATTGAATTTATTATTCTTGATTGTGCTGGGTATGGCGGGGTTCAGGTATTTCAAGGGACTCGAAATCTGTTGACCCGCTTTGCGGGTCCGTGGGTTCGAATCCCACCCTCTCCGCCAATTCAATGAGTTACGCGGCATTCCGGCATTCCGCTGATTTGTTCACAGCACTTTCGGCGAGCGGTGGAGATCCACGCCATGAGCCGTACCGACTATGACACCGATTTCTACGCCTGGGCATTGGCACAAGCCGAGGGGCTGCGCGCCGGTCGTCTGGCGGATATTGACATCGAACACATTGCCGAGGAACTGGAAACCTTGGGCAGAGCCGAAAAGCGCGAACTCGAAAGCCGGCTGATCGTGCTGCTGGTCCATCTGCTGAAGTGGGTTCACCAGAGCGAGCGGCGCGGCCGATCCTGGCGTCTGACGATACAGGAGCAACGCCAGCGTGTGCAGCACGTGTTGCGCGACAACCCGAGCCTCAAGGCGGTTCAGGATGAGGTGCTGGTCGATGCTTACGGCATCGCCGTGCTGAGGGCCGCCAAGCAGACCGGCAAGGATACGGTCGATTTCCCACCCGTCTGTCCCTGGACGCTGGACCGGGTGCTGGATGACGGATTCTGGCCAGCCGCTGACACGTGATGAATAGCACCATGATGGTAGCGTGAGTAGTGTCGGATTAGGGGGGCGATCTCGTCGGTGGCCAGCGGGACCGCTCAGACTACCTCACGGAGCACGGCCAGGGTGCTGAGCAGGCCGCCGCGATCGGCGTAGCAGCCTTGCAAATGGCGGCTGCCGCTGCCGCTGAAGGCATCGCGTCCGTGCAGCACGCGGCGATTGTCGACGATGAACAGCTGACCCGGTTCCAGTTTGAAACGAACGTGCAATTCCGGGCGTTCCAGGATTTCGGCGAACCGTCGATAGGCCGCGTAGAAACCCGGCATGGCGCCTAACGGGATGCGGGGCGCAGCCAGGGAGCGGTTGTTGAAGCGCACCGCCAGCAGTTCGCCCGTGGGAGCGAGTTCGATCAGCGGTGCGGCGGCGCGCAACCAGGCGTCGCTGCTGCGATATTCGAACGGCACCGGCCAGTGGGTCAGGGTAGCAAAATCCTTCGGTGATTCGTCGCGCAGCAGCCGGGCGGCATGAAAACCGTCGACCACGATGGAATCGCCACCGATGGCGTCGTTGGTCAGGCAGTGCAGCAGCTGCAAGCCCGGTACCGGGTCGCGGTAGGGATTGTCGGTATGCACTTGCAGACCGAGCCCGGTATAGGCCAGATTGACCGGATTGATCTCGGAGCGCACCTCGAACCAGCGCCCGTAGTTGGTCTCGCGCACATGGCCGAAGCGTTCCGCGACCCGGCAGACGGTACCGGATTCGACGCCGCAGTCATCCAGCAGCGCGAACCCGTAGCGGTGTATCAGCGCCAGCCACTCGGCCAGCGCCTCGGGTGATTCCAGCAGCACCGGCCAGCGTCCGCGTGGTGGGTGTCGAGCCAGTCCCCGATCCCAGGTCTCCAGACACGGATCCAGCCAGCCGGCGGCCTGCGGGCGGACCTCGTCATAGCGATGGGTATGCAGCCAGTCGGCGCCGAAGCGGCTGCGATGCCCGGGCTCGAAGCGCAGTTCCAGCGCACCATCGGTTATCATCGCCGCGTCGATCCGAATGTCCTCCGGCAGCTCGGCTACGGTGAACAGCCGTTGCCCGTTGCCGGGATGGCGACAGTCCGGGCAGGGGCAGTTGTCTCGCAGCCAGACGGCGTGAAAGCGACTGCGGCTGCCATCGTCCCAGTGCAAGGACAGGATGCGACCGGTGGTGTCGGGTCGGACGGAGATGAGTGTCGGCATGTTGTGTTCTCGGAATGATGTAATATAACGCTCGATTCAGTGAAACCGCTATATCCAAACGCAAAGCGTTTGCCGCTCCCGACGAGGGCTTGCACCCGGGTGGACAGCCGCTTGGCCGCGAAGAACTGCATGCCGACATCGACGTCCACTGAACTCGAACCCCGCTACTACCTCGACCACTTCGAGACGAAACTACGCGACCGGCACGACGTTGCGACAGGATTCCCCATCACGGTGCATCCGGACGCCCACTCCTGGTGGTCGTGGACGAAGTGGCACTACTTCATGTGGAAGCTCACGGGCGAC
>CAYMHN010000202.1:0-6725 GCA_964390235.1 uncultured Candidatus Competibacteraceae bacterium | reverse complement strand
CGGGGGAGAGCCGCCCGGTTTTCTCCCGCCGACCGGCCGTGCGCCGGTCGATGAGATAGGTATCGATGTCGGACGGACCGAGGAAGGTCACGGCTTGCGTTTCCCTGAGTATCTGCGCCGGAAAACCCTGCTGGATCAGCGACCATAGCCGGGTGCTGCTGCTGCGCAGCGGGATGGTCCTTGACCGACCCGATCTGTGGTGCGTGAAACCTTGGACTTCATAGCGCCGGCGCGGCAATTTACCGCCCTTGGTACGCACGGTCAGGAATGGATCGGATATATTGCCCACCTTGGCATCAGTTCGAATCGGGTCCGATCCCATTTTGGCACCTGCCTGTTTTTCATGTGCACATGCTCATTGTAGCCGATGCATGCGGGAGCATCGAATGGCTTTCACGGGCAGCTGCTCATGGCCGACTCGCAAACGGAAACTGTTCCAGATGCCGAGCCGGTTGTCCAAGAAGATGCATGTCTCGGCATAGGATAAAAGAGTTTATATTTCTTATACTTAGAAAGTCCAAAAACGCTGCCGCCCTTGCACCGCAGTCGGAATGAGGATTTAATTCCTCGGTGTCCGATCACCGCTTGCCGAGGGAGGAGTCAGGTTGGACCCAAAGCACACAGAGAAGAAACGCCAGTTCCGCGCTGACGAGATCGGGGCAATAGCGCATCTCTACCGGGGCGAAATCTATCGCAGCACGATCTGGCGCACGCGCCTCGACAACACCACCAACTGGTCGGTGGTGACACTTGGCATCGCGCTTTCGGCCGCCTATTCGTCACGCGAGGCCTCGCCCCTGCCGCTGGTCCTTGTCGGCATGCTCATCCTGTTCTTCCTGCTGCTGGAAACCCGCCGCTACCGCTATTTCAGTGTCTGGCGGGCCCGCGCGCGCTGGCTGGAGACGCATTTCTACGCACCGATGCTCGAGACTGGCGACCTGCACGACCATGAGGACTGGCAGGAAGTGCTGGCGAACGACTACCGCAGGCCGAAATACCATGTGAGCTTCCTCAGGGCGCTCGGCCGGCGGCTGCGCAGCTCCTATCTGTGGTTGCTGCTCATTCAGACCATCGCCTATTTCGGCAAGCTCATGGTCCATCCCGCCGCGATCTCCAGCCTGGATGAATTGTGGCAGCGCGCCGCCATCGGTCCAGTGGCGGGCGAATATATCATCGTCGTCGGCATTCTCTACAATGCCACGGCCATCGCCATCGTGATCTACACCTGGCGGCTCGACCGGGCGCACCACCACCATCGCGGTGCCGTACCGGGCATGGGGTGAAGGGCTGCGCTGTCAGCAGCGGGATGATTTCGGTTCCGGTCGATCATCGCGCCCTGTCAGTCTTCTTGTAGATACCGATGCGTGAAACTCACCAGCGCAGCCGTATTTCATGCACGACACCCGCGCTCAGGAGTTCGTCGTGAGTCGGGAACCACATATCGGTGTGGGGCGTGGCGAATACCCGTTCGAGAAATGCCGGCTCGATGCCGCGGCTGCGGAACAGCACCAGGTCCTTGCGCAGTTCCTCCGCGGGATCGATGAAGATGGGCAGGTAGGGCGAATCGAGCCGGTAGCTATGAAACCCGAGCCGTGCCCGGGGGCCGAGATGACGCTGGACGCCGCTCATGTAGGCGAGGGTGCAGGCGGAGCTGCAGTTCGCCCGGACGTGGGTCGCCAGGCCGTACCGGGCAATCAGTCTGGCCACGCCGCGACCCTCGGACACCAGGCCACCGTCGCTGTCGAGGTCGAGGGTGCGGACCATCGGATGTTGCTCCAGCAATACGCCCAGGTCGCGCGTGACGCCGAAATGGATGGCACCGGTCAGTTGCACCACCGAGCCATCGCCGGACAGTTCGAGAACATAGGCGGGCTCGGTGCGGGCATCCGGCGCGGGTGGAGGACCGTGCCGGAGATGGCCGAGCCGGACGACCTCCAGCGCCTGGCCGAAGACCCCGATCAGACTCAGCAGGACGATCCCCTGCGCGCCCCGCACCCACAGGCTGTTGGCGTAGTCCAGCAGGGCGCGTTCCGAGGCGCGCCACACGCCGCGGACCTGCCAGGCATAGATCGCGACGTTGATCCCGAGAAACCACAGCAAGGCGATCAGAAAGGTCGCGCCAGGATCGCCGGATACCGCCTCGCGCAGCCGGGTTCCCGCGAGATGCAGCAGGGCCGCGAGCGCGATGAAGTTGATCCAGAACGAAACAGCGAGTGACAGCCTGCCCTGGAAGTGATCGCGAAGGTACTGGAGCATGCCGAAGGGAAACCCGGCCGAATACGTTGAAGTATCCGGCCTGCCCAAGGCCGCGTCAATCCAGCCGCCCGTGCCGATCGCCGATCGCGCCGCCGCATCCGCTACGCCAACCTAAGCGGTGGGTGTATCATCCGGGCAGTGCATCATCGGGCGAAATCCACCATGAAACTGTTCGAGTGCCGGAACTGCGGCCAGCTGGTCTATTTCGAGAATACCCGTTGCGAGCGCTGCGGTTCCACACTGGGCTTTGCCGCCGAACACAGCGCGCTGCTGACCCTGACCGCGGCGGGCAATGATCGCTGGCACCCGCTCGATCAGCCGCAACAGCACTACCGCTTCTGCGCCAATGCCATCCATGCGGTCTGCAACTGGCTGGTGCCCGCCGACACCGGGGACGCGTTCTGTCCCGCCTGTCAGCTTAACCGCACCATTCCGGATCTCGACCGACCCGAGCCTCTGGAGTGCTGGCGCAAACTGGAGCAGGCCAAGCACCGGGTAGTGTATTCCCTGTTACGACTGAACCTGCCACTGGTCAGCCAATTCAAACAGCCGGACACCGGGCTGGCGTTCGACTTCCTGGCCAACGACTCCACCGAATTTCGCGAATCGCCGCAAGTCATGACCGGTCATGCCCAAGGTCTGATCACCATCAACATCGCCGAAGCCGACGACGCCGCACGGGAACGCCAGCGGCTGACCATGGCCGAACCCTATCGCACCCTGCTGGGCCATTTCCGCCACGAAATCGGCCACTACTACTGGGGACTGCTGGCCCATGACGCCGACTGGCAGCAATCGTTCCGCTGGCAGTTCGGTGACGAGTCACTGGACTACGGCCAGGCGCTAGACCGGCATTATCAGCAAGGTCCACCGCCCGACTGGCTGGACTGGTTCGTCAGCGCCTACGCCAGCACCCACCCCTGGGAGGACTGGGCGGAAACCTGGGCCCACTATCTGCACATCGTCGACACCCTGGAAACCGCCAACGCGTTTGGTCTGCGGGTCCGACCCCGCAAGGGTGACGATGAATCGCTGATCACCACCTTGGATTTCGACCCCTACCGGGAGGCGAACATCGACAACCTGGTGGATGCCTGGCTACCGCTGACCTATGCCATGAACAGCCTGAACCGCAGCATGGGCCAAACCGATCTGTATCCCTTCATCCTGGTGCCGGCGGTGCTGGAAAAGCTGCGCTTCGTCCACCAAAGCATCCACCGAATAGCCTGTTAGCCTTATCCAAACACCGAGAAGCCTATGCAAATCTGGGTCGATGCCGACGCCTGCCCCAATGTCATCAAGGAGATTCTGTTCCGGGCCGCCCGCCGAACCGGCATACCGCTGACCCTGGTATCGAACCAAGCGGTGCGGGTGCCACCGGACCGCAATATCCGCAATGTCCAGGTGCCCTTCGGTTTCGACGTGGCGGATCAGTGGATCGTCGAGCAGGTTCAGGCGGGCGATCTGGTGATCACCGCCGACATTCCGCTGGCGGCCGGCGTAGTGGAGAAGAACGCCGGTGCGCTCAATCCACGCGGCGAGTTCTATACCGAGGCCAACATCCGCCAACGACTGGGCATGCGTGACTTCATGGACCAGTTGCGCGGCAGCGGAGTGGTTACGGGCGGTCCGGCCACCTTCAGTCAGCGCGACCGCCAGGCTTTCGCCAATCAGCTGGATCGGTTTCTGGCCCAGCGGCATCCCTAGCCCACAAGGATCGGGTGGCGCTATCGGGACTGAAACACACCGCAAGCACCGCCGGCACCGGAACACAATTGACTTTGTCCACCCGCAACCGGTCCGTGGACCGGTTGCGGGTCAATGCACTCAGAAGGTGAAGTAACGCACCCGCGGTTGCAACATGTACGCGGCGACATCCGGTGGCGCCGCCACGCCCACGCCTTCGATCAGATCGACCTCGGTCCAGTCGCTGTTAGGTAGAAAGATGGCGCAGACCTCGACCGTAACTCCGTTGTTGAGCAGATTCTGCAATAGCTGCTTGGGCGTGACATCACGGGGCTTGAGCGCCTCCGGCTGGTAATCCCGCAAGGCCAGTTGCCCGCCATCGCTGCACAGCAAGACCCGCACGTCAGCACCCTGGTTCAGGGCCTGATTGGCCAACACCATGGCCATGCCCTGGGTCTGATTGTCCGGACTGGTGACCACGACGAACAACTCGGTATGGTCATCGGCGCTGCTCACCAGAGGCGACAGGGCGAGCAGCACTACGGCGAGACAAGCGGGTAATTTCAGCGTCATGAGGATGCTCCATGGAATGGGTGTATGCAAAAAAACCTTTGTTATATTAGTACATAATGATATTAAAATAAAGCGTACTCTGTGGAACTCGCGATCAGCTCGGGGTGCAGTCTCCTCCGCCAAGCCGCTGACCGGCCTGCTCGACGAGCGCTGATCTGGCACGTTCGAAAACTGCTTCCAGACCATGATGTTGGAGTGCACGACCAGTATCGATCGCCTCCAGGGCCTGTGCGTAACAGCCTTGTACGGTCAGGGTCCGGGCCAGATTGTGATAGGCCGCCGCGTGATCCGGCTGCTGTTCCAACAGTACCCGGTACAGCGTTTCGGCCTGCCGATAATCACCCTGTGCATAGTAGCTGTTGGCCAATCCGAAACGGGCAATGGGATGCTCCGGCCAGCGTTCCAGCGCCGCTTGATAAGCCTGTCCGGTCGAGGCGGGCTTACCGGTAGCCTCCAAGGCCGCCACGGCGCGCAGATACCGATCCGGATCGGGCTGTGCCGGCAATTCGCCGGGCGAAAGCAACACCAGGGCCCAGGAACCGGCCCGCCGCCAGGTGGCCAGAAAGCGTCGTGCAGGCAGGATTTCCCGCTCGGTCACGCCCGAGCGCAGGATCAGCCGGTCACTGGCGGGGGCGAAGCCGATGACCACCGCGTAATGCCAGATCGGATAACGCTCCAGACCCAGATTCTGCAATACCAGCACCGGCCGGCCGGCACGTAGTTCCGCCAGCAGTTCGTCCAGGCTCGGTCCAACCAGGTAAGGCAGGCGATCATGGGCGCGACCGGCGGCGATCAGCTCGGCCTGCAAACTGCCCCGGCGGGCGGGCAGATAGACTTGCGGCACCAGTTCCTCGGGAGTAACCGCCACCCCTGAGGCCGTCAGCACGGTCGCCAGCGCGGCCGGCCCGCACTGATACTCTTCCTGCGGAAAGAACGGCGTGTCCGCCAGCTCCAGCGCCACACCGCCCCGATCCGGGATCAATACTGGCTTGGCACAGCCCGACAGCAGCAGAACGGCAATCAGCAGCGGCACGATCAGCCGCATGGCTCAGAGCCGGGTGAATACGTTGGTGACGCCCAGGATATCCAGCACGATGAGCACCACCAGCACCACACCCAGTACCGCCAGTACGTTACCGGCCGCTGGCAACTCGTCCATGTGCCGCGCCAGCTGCGCCAGCTCGGCGTCGCTCAGTCCGGCCACCCGCACGCGGGCATCAGCCGGATCGACGCCCCGCGCTTCCAGCTGTTGGCGAACGTCGTCGCGGGCCAGAAATCCCTCCACCCTTTCCAATTGCTGGCGACGGTCCTGCAATTCGAGCAGGGTCTCGGTACCGATCAACTCGGCCATGGCCAAGGGGGGGAATCCGCCGAACACCAGGGTCACGGTCAGCATCAAGGTGGTCAGTTGGCGCAGCAATACCGAATGCATGGGTTGGCTCCTCGCGTGAACATATTTCTAGTATAACGCCCCGGGCCGGCCATCACCGGTGCGTCGTTGCCAGGGCCGCGCTGCTCCCGCGAAACACCGAGGAAGACTCGCCGCTCCGGCGGTGCGCGGGTATACTCCGCGTACCGTTCGATACTGTCCCCTTGCATGACAAACTCATTGGTTGACTCCCGCCCAGGCTGGCGTTCGGCACCTCCCCGCCGGCTCCGGGTGGCGGGGTTCAACGTGCTCAATTACTTCACCACCCTGGGTAGCGCCGCGCGCTGCGGCCCGGCCAGCGATCTGCCCTGCCGGGGGGCGGCCAACGCGGCCGAGTTCCAGCGCCAGCGCGGCAAGATCATCGCCGCCTTGTATGAAATGAATGCCGACATCGTCGGCTTGGTCGAACTGGAGAACAATCCCCGGGCGGCGATCGCCGACCTGATCAACGGCCTGAACGACGCCATGGGTGACGGCACCTACGCGTTCGTCGATACCGGCACCATCGGTCGGGATGTGATCAAGGTCGGGTTCATCTACAAGCCGGCCAGCGTCGGCCCGATCGGCCCGCATGCCATTCTGGACCAAGGGGTCGATGGCGACTTCGACGCTACCCGCAATCGCCCCTCACTGGCGGTGACGTTTCGCGATCATGCGTCCGGCGAGCGCATCACCGTCGCCGTCAATCACTTCAAGTCCAAGCGCGCCGCCGATCTCGAGGACGCACCGGCCTCCCGACCGCCGGCGGATCTGCCCGACTGCGATCAGGGCGATGGCCGGG
>CAYMHN010000201.1:1474-6765 GCA_964390235.1 uncultured Candidatus Competibacteraceae bacterium | reverse complement strand
CGCGCGCCCGCGGCTTTCTGATCGGCGGCACCTCGGGTCGCACCACGCTGAACGGCGAGGGCCTGCAGCACGAGGACGGCCACAGCCAGCTATTCGCCGAGTTCATTCCCAACTGCCTGTCCTACGACCCGACCTTCCACTATGAACTGGTCACCATTATCCAGGACGGCCTGCGGCGGATGTACCAGGAACAGGAAGACCTGTTCTACTACATCACTACCTTGAACGAGAATTATCACCACCCGGCCATGCCGGAAGGCGATGCGGTCCGCGAGCACATCCTCAAAGGCATGTATCTGTTCCGCGAGGGCGGCGCTGCCGAACACAAGGTCCAGCTGATGGGCTGCGGGGCGATCCTGCGCGAGGTGATCGCCGCCGCCGAACTGCTGCGCGAGGACTTCGGCATCGAGGCCGACATCTGGGCCACGCCGGGTCTCAACGAACTGCGTCGCGACGGACTGGAAGCGCAACGCTGGAACATGCTGCACCCCGAGGAGACGCCGCGCCCGAGCCATGTCGAGCAGTGCCTCCAGGGGCGCAAGGGGCCGGTGATCGCCTCGACCGACTACAAGATCGCCTTCGCCGACCAGTTGCGCCCGTTCATTCAGGACCGCGCCTTCCGGGCGCTGGGCACCGACGGCTTCGGCCGTTCCGACACCCGGGTCCGGCTGCGGCGGCACTTCGAGGTGGATCGTCACTACGTCACGGTGGCCGCCCTCAAGGCTCTGCACGACGAACAGCGCATACCGGCGGCCAAGGTCAGCGCGGCCATCAAGAAGTACGACATCGACCCCGACAAGCCCAACCCGGCCTTCGCTTGAACAACAACCAAGGAGAACGCGCGATGGCGATCGAAGAAATCCATGTCCCGGACATCGGTGACTTCGCCGAAGTCGAGATCATCGAGGTGCACATCCAGCCGGGCGACACCATCAAGGCCGAGGACCCGCTGATCACCCTGGAATCCGACAAAGCCGCCATGGATGTGCCCGCCCCCAAGGCCGGTACGGTCAAGGAGCTCAAGGTCAAGGTCGGCGACAAGGTGTCGGAAGGCTCGCTGCTGCTACTGCTGGAGGCGGAGGCGGCGGAAGCTTCCCCCTCACCCTCCGCGGCCCCCCCCCAGCCCGCTCCCGCCAGGGGAGAGGAGGAGAAGCCGGAGGCTCCCGCATCCGTTGCGCCGTCGTCACCCCCACGTCCGCCGCCGGTCGCGCCGCCAACTGGTGAAGCACCGTCGTTCGCCAAGGTGCATGCCAGCCCCTCGGTTCGGCGCTTCGCCCGCGAGCTGGGCGTCGACCTGAACCGGGTAACCGGTTCCGGGCGCAAGGGCCGCATCACCAAGGAAGATGTACAGCAGTTCGTCAAGGGCGTGATGAGCGCTCAGACCGCGCCGATTGCCGCCCCGGCGACCGGTGGCGGTATCCCGGCGCTTCCGGTGGTGGATTTCGCGCAGTTCGGTGAGATCGAGGAGCAAGCCCTGGGTCGGATCCAGAAGCTCTCCGGGCCGCATCTGCATCGCGCCTGGCTGAACGTGCCCATGGTCACCCACCATGACGAGGCCGACGTCACCGAGCTGGAGGCGTTTCGCCAGTCGCTCGGGGCCGAAGCCGAGAAGCAGGGCGTGCGAGTCACCGCGCTGGCCTTCATCATGAAGGCCGTGGCCGGGGCGCTGCGGGAATACCCCGGGTTCAACAGTTCGCTGTCACCCGACGGACAAAACCTGATCTACAAGAAGTACGTCAACATCGGCATCGCCGTGGACACGCCCAAGGGGCTGGTGGTGCCGGTGTTCCGCGATGTCGACCGGAAGTCGGTCTACGACCTCTCCGCCGAACTGGCGAATACCAGCAAGAAGGCTCGCGACGGCAAGCTCGGCCCCAAGGATCTGTCCGGCGGCTGCTTCAGCATCTCCAGCCTGGGTGGCATCGGCGGGATGGCCTTCACGCCCATCGTCAACGCGCCCGAGGTGGCGATACTGGGGGTGACGCGCTCACGGATGAAACCGGTCTGGAACGGCCAGGAATTCATTCCACGGCTGATGATGCCGCTGGATCTCACCTATGACCACCGGGTGATCGACGGTGCCGACGGGGCGCGTTTCATGACTTATCTGTGCCAGGCGCTGGCCGATCTGCGCCGACTGCTGCTGTAAGCTTGGTGAGTGCTACAGCAAGCGCTCGATGGCGCTGAGCAGGGCCGGATCGTCGGGGGCCACCCGGGTTGGAAAACTCTGCACCCGGCTGCCATCGCGGCTGATCAGGTATTTGTGGAAATTCCAGCCGGGCGAACTGCCGCTGGCCTCGGTCAGGGCCTGGTAAAAGGGATGCGCGTTGCTGCCACGTACATGCAGTTTCTCGAACATCGGGAACTCGACCCCGTAGGTCAGCTCGCAGAAATCCCTGATCTCGCTTTCCGGACCCGGCTCCTGGGAGAAATCGTTGGAAGGGAAGCCGAGCACGACCAGTCCCTGGTCACGGTAACGCCGGTACAGGTCTGCCAAGCCTTCGTATTGCGGTGTAAAGCCGCAGAAACTGGCCGTGTTGACCACCAGCAGCACCTTGGCATCATAAGTCTTGCAGAGGTTTTGCCGCTCTTCTCCAGCCAGCGAGCGAAACTCATGGTCGAGCAGCGCCGGACAGGCGGTGGCCAGACCCGGAAGCAGGAACAGAAAGGCAAGCAATACGGACGGGCGCATTGGACAGGCTCCTATGGCGGATTGAAAATGATACGAAATTCGAAACCAAATTGGCGAAAAACACACTCACTTGTATAGATTGTGTAGAATATAACAGTTCCGTTGCAACCATGACCGCATCCGCCCTGCGCATGAGCGAGTTGAATCGTATCGATGGCAATCAGCTGCCCGGCGACAGTCTGGTACCGATTCGCACCGTGTCCAGCCTCACCGGTGTCAACCCGGTCACGCTGCGCGCCTGGGAACGGCGCTACAATCTGATCCGGCCGATCCGTACACCCAAGGGTCACCGTCTTTACAGCATGGCCGATGTCGAACTGATCAACCAGGTCGTCACCTTGCTGGAAGGTGGCATGTCCATCGGTCAGGTGCAGCAGGTGATCAGTGGCGTACAGGAACGGGCCGAAACCAGCGACGAGCGCGTCGCGCATCGCTTCGACCTCTGGCACAACTATCAACAGCGCCTGTTGCGGTCGATCGCCGATTTTGACGAATTCGGACTCCACGACGCCTACAACGAAATCCTCGCCCTGTACCCCATCGACGTCGTCACCAATCGGCTTATTGTACCGCTATTGCGCGAACTGGGTTGGCGCTGGCAGCGCGGACGCAACATCGGAATCGCGGAGGAGCACTTCTTCAGCGTGTTTCTGCGCAACAAGCTGGGCGCCCGCCTGCATCACTGCAACCGCTATCAGGGTGGCCCGAAGCTACTGGCGGCTTGCATGCCTGGCGAACAGCACGATGTCGGCCTGATGCTGTTCACCCTGGTGGCGCTGGACTGGAACTACCGGGTCATACTGCTGGGCACCAATATGCCTTTGGAACAACTCGCCCCGGTTGCCGAGCGTACTGGCTGCAACGCCATCATTCTGGCCAGCGCTGCCCGTCCGGCCGATGAAGTCATGCACCGAACCCTGCCCGAACTGGTCGCCCGGGCCACCGTCCCCGTGTTCATCGGCGGCCGGATTACCAATCGCCATGGCCAGGAACTGCTCGATCTGGGCGCACTGATTCTGCATGACGACTTCCAGCAGGCCTTGCGCACCATCAACCAGACACTGGGTCGGAGCCAGGCGCCCGCATGACTCGACGTAGGGATCGGCCGAGCGCTCGGTAGCGCAGCGCACTTTTGTCGGCGAATGTCCTCATGGTATGGTTGGCACCCATGAGCACACCCTCCCATCGTTGAACGCGCCGGATACCCGGCCAATTCCTCTCCCGGACTTCTCCATGAACCGAAACTCCCTGGCAGCTCCCTGGCTTCATCTGGCCCTGGGCATACTGCTGCTGATGCCCTGCTCCATCACCCTGGCCCAGACCGATGATTTCGACCCCTGGGAGCGTTACAACCGAGCCATGTTCGAATTCAACCAGCAGGTGGACAAGGCCATTCTGGAACCGACCGCCCGAACCTATCGGCGTATCGTCCCGCGGTTCATCACCCAGAGGGTCGGCAACTTTTTCAGCAACATCGGTGATGTGCACGTCATCGCCAACGATCTGCTGCAACTGCGCTTCGACCAGGCAGTGCGCAACACCAGCCGGCTGGTGTACAACACGACCTTCGGTGTACTCGGTCTGTTCGATGTCGCCCACTACATGGAACTGCCCAAGGCCCGCAATGACTTCGGCCTCACCCTGGGCCGCTGGGGGGTCGGCAGCGGTTACTATCTGGTCCTGCCTTTACTCGGTCCCACCACGACTCGCGATGTCTGGGCCTATCCGGTCGACGGCTATTATCTCAATCCGATCTTCCATCTCGATTCGACCTCGACCGAGTGGGCGCTATCCGCCCTGTTCGTGATCGACACGCGCGCCAGTCTGCTAGAAACCGGCCGGCTGCTCGACGAAGCCGCGCTCGACCCTTATCTGTTCCAGCGCGACGCCTTTCTGCAACGGCGGATTTCCATGCTCTACGATGGCGATCCCCCACCCCTGGATTTCGACTTCGACTTCGAAGATGATGATTCCGAACTCGATTCCGACAGGTCGGCGCCCGCCGATCCTTGAGATGGCTCTGATCACCATCGCCACCTACGACTTCTGGCCCGATGCCGAGATTGCGCGCGGCCGACTGCAATCAGAAGGGATCGATGCCTGGTTGGCCGATCAGCATCTGGTGCAACTGGATTGGCTGTACAGCATCGCCGTCGGGGGCATCAAACTACAGGTAGCCCCCGAGGATGCCGAGCGCGCCCGCCGCATTCTCGACCGTGACGACTCGGCAAGCCTCGACGTGCTGGAATGAGCACCCGCCGAACCGCCAAGGCGGCGCTGGCCGTCCATGCCCTGCGGGCCACCGCCTGGCTACCCCTGTCGGTTCTGCACGGCCTGGGCAGCGTGATCGGCCATCTGCTGTGGCTGCTGCCCAATCCACTGCGGCGTATCACCGTCATCAATCTGAAGCGTTGCCTGCCCGAACTGGGCTCCGCTCGGCGGCGCCAGCTACTGCGCCGCAGCCTGATCGAAACCGCCAAGACCGTGCTGGAACTGGGGCCACTGTGGTGCGGCCCTGCTGTGCTGTCGCTGGTCCGTGGCGTGTCCAATGAGGCCGCCTGGCAGGCGGCGCTGGCCAAGGGTCGCGGAGCCATTGCCA
>CAYMHN010000201.1:0-1464 GCA_964390235.1 uncultured Candidatus Competibacteraceae bacterium | reverse complement strand
GGGGACCTGCGCGGCGCTCGGGGCCTCGGGCACGTCGGCACGCAGGTAGTTCTGGCCGAGGGTCGCGGAGCCATTGCCATCACCCCGCACCTGGGTGCATGGGAAGTCGCCGGTCTGTATCTGTCGAGCCGCTGCCGGCTGACTACCCTGTATCGCCCCAGCCGACTCGGTCCCAAGGCCGACGAGCTGATCCGCCAGGGGCGCGGTCGGCAGGGCGCCGAGCTGGTCCCGACCGACCGGCAGGGGGTGCGACGGTTGCTACAGACACTGCGGGCCGGCAACGCCGTCGGCATTCTGCCCGATCAGGACCCGGGCGACGAAGGTGGCCAGTTCGCACCGTTTTTCGGCCATCCCGCCAATACCATGGTATTGCTGTCGAAACTGGCAATCCGCAGCGGCGCACCGGTGTTCCTGCTGTATGCCGAACGCCTGTCCCGGGGTCGAGGCTATCAGTTGCATTTCGAGCGCCTGCCCGATGCGGTAGGCCATGAGCCGCTGGCGGATTCGCTGGCGGCATTGAATCGCACCCTGGAGCAGGCCATACGCCACCATCCGGAGCAATACCTGTGGAGTTACAAGCGGTTCAAGCGTCAGCCGCCCGGCCATCCACCCGTTTACGAGCGCTCAGCCGCCTGAACCGTCCCGCATCCGCTGCAAGCGCTTGAGAAAAACCCGCATCTCCTTACCCGCCTGCACATCGCCCTTGCGCTCGGCGGCGGCGATGCCGTGCCGGTAGACGTCCATCGCCTCGTCCGCCCGGCCGGCCTCGCTCAGCGCCCGACCCAGGGCCTTCCACGCAGCCGAATACCCCTCATCGTGGCTTACCGCGGCCCGCAGATGGACGACGGCAGCCGTCGGATCGCCGGCCTGCAAGCAGGCATTACCCAGACTGTAGCGCAGCAAGGCAGTGTCCTGCCCATCGGTCAGCAGTTTTTCCAACCGCTGGATTACCGCATTCATGGCCCGCACCGTTCGGCGATCAGCAGCGCGGCGTTACGCTCACCTCGACGGATATCGCCGATCCGGCCTTCCTCCCGATAGACGCGCACCCGCAACCCCGGAAACAGGTTCGGCAATTCACCCTCGCGCAACAGGAAATCGGGATTGTCGGGGCCGTGCGGATCCACCTTGGTCTCGGTGAAGGTCTGATAGAACAGCAGTCCGCCCGGGCGCAACGCGGCGACCAAGTGGGGCGCCAACGTCCGATCCAGAAACCAGCTCACCACGATGACGTCGAAACCGGCCGGAGGCGGGGGCTCGGCGCACACATCGCGGACCCGCGCGTCGATACTCAATCCGCGCTCGGCGGCCAGTTCCCGCAACCGCTCTATCGCCACCGGAGACAGATCCCAGGCCGCCGTGTCCAGACCCTGCTCGGCCAGCAGCAGGGCATTGCCACCCAGCCCGCAGGCCAGATCCAGGGCCAGGCCGGTGGCCGGCAGCAGGTGCAGGTTGTCGGCCAGC
>CAYMHN010000200.1:0-6800 GCA_964390235.1 uncultured Candidatus Competibacteraceae bacterium | reverse complement strand
AGCAGATCGACAGACCGAAGCGGCCTACCCGGGGGACATCGAACACCAGGAACTCGGTGCCGGCCTCGACCCCCATCTCGTAGGGCCGGAACGGGAAGATCTTGCGGTAGCGGCCGATCACCTCGCCGTTGGGGTCGATCACCGGAGCGGTGTTGTAGATCTTGTCGCCGGCCTGCTCGAACAGCGAACCGGGAATCAGCCAGACCCGGTGCTTGGCCGCCATGCCGCGGAAAGCCTCCTCGGCCGGACCGGGCAGGGGCTGGGCATGGCCGGGGAGCGGACCAAACGGGGCCAGTTCGCTGAACACCACCATCTGTACCCAGGGAAACCGGGCCATCAGGACGTCCAGCTTGTGACCCATGGTCTCCACGTTGCTGTGGCTGGACGAGACCAGCATCTGGATACCGGCAATAGCGAATGGCGTCATAGGCTGCTTTGCGTCATTGATTGATTTGCCGAGCCGTAGGGTGCGCACCGCGCACCGTTAGTCATCTCGCAGCGCGGCAAGGTGCGCGGTGCGCACCCTACCGGATACCGCAAGCTTGGGGTTCAAGCCGTGGCGCGCTCGCCGACCAGCTCGGTCAGGGCCGACTCGATGATGTCCAGCCCTTCGTCGATGATGGCGTCGCTGGCGGTCAGCGGCACCAGCACCCGGATCACGTTGCCATACATACCGCAGGACAGCAGGATCAGGCCCTTCTCGGCCGCTTTGCCGACCAGTGCCTTGGTCAGATCGGCGTCGGGTTGGTTCCGGGAGGCATCCTTGAACAGCTCGATCGCCACCATGCCGCCCAGCCCGCGCACGTCGCCGATGCTGTCGAAGCGGTCGGCCATGCCGCGGAAACGCTTGATCAGCCGCTCGCCGATCCGGCGGCTGCGTTCCAGCAGACCCTCTTGCTCGATCACTTCCAGCACCGCCAGAGCCGCCGCGCAGGCCAGTGGGCTGCCGGCATAGGTGCCGCCCAAGCCGCCTGGCAGCGGCGCGTCCATGACCTCGGCGCGCCCCACCACGGCGGACAAGGGAAAACCGCCGGCCAGGCTCTTGGCCATGGCGATCAAATCCGGTACCACGCCGCTATGCTCGATGGCGAACAGCTTGCCGGTGCGGCCGAAACCGGTTTGCACTTCATCGGCGATCAGCAGAATGCCATGCTGGTCGCACAGCTTGCGCAACGCTTGCAGGAATTCCGGCGGAGCGATGTAGAAGCCGCCTTCGCCCTGCACCGGTTCGAGTGCGATGGCAGCAACCTGATCCGCTTCGATAGCCACCTTGAACAGCATCTCCAGGGACTTCAGGGCCTGTTCGACGCTGACGCCGTGCAGGGCGATCGGAAACGGGGTTTGATAGATATCGCCGGGGAAGGGTCCGAAGCTGGCCTTGTAGGGCACTACCTTGCCGGTCATCGCCATGGTCAGGCTGGTGCGGCCATGGTAACCGCCATTGAAGGTGATCACGCCCCGGCGCTTGGTATGGGCGCGGGCGATCTTGATCGCATTTTCCAGGGCTTCGGCGCCCGAGGTCAGGAACAAGGTCTTCTTGGCGTGATCGCCCGGGGTCAGGGCGTTGAGCCTCTCGGCCAGGGCGATATAGCTTTCGTAGGGCGTGACCTGGAAACAGGTATGGGTGAATTGGCGCAGTTGCGCCTCGACCGCCGCCATCACCTTGGGGTGACGATGGCCGGTGTTGAGCACCGCGATGCCGCCGGCGAAATCGACGTAACGCTTGCCCTCGACATCCCACAGCTCGGCATTCTCGGCCCGCTCGGTGTAGATGTTGTGCATATTGGCGACGCCGCGGGCCACGGCCTGCTGGCGGCGCTGGGTCAGACTCTGGTTGGTCGTCATGGGTGAAACTCTCTATTCGATGAATCGGTCATTCATTCCCCCCTTTGAAAAAGGGGGTTGGGGGGGATTTAAGCTCAGGAATCGATACCGCCGATGCACAGATATTTCATCTCCAGGTATTCCTCGATACCGTGGCGCGAACCCTCGCGGCCGACGCCGGACTCCTTGACCCCGCCGAAGGGCGCGATCTCGGTGGAGATGATGCCGGTGTTGATACCGACCATGCCCGACTCCAGGCCCTCGGCGACGCGCCAGATACGGCCGATGTCGCGGCTGTAGAAATAACTGGCCAGCCCGAATTCGGTGGCATTGGCCAGTTCCAAGGCCTGATCGTCGGTCTTGAAGCGGAACAGCGGCGCCACCGGACCGAAGGTTTCCTCGTTAGCGACTTTCATCTCGGAGGTGACATTGATCAGCACGGTGGGCTGGAAGAACGAACCGCCCAGCGGGTGGCGCTCGCCGCCGACCACCAGCCTGGCACCCTGGTTCAGCGCGTCCCGGATATGTTCCTCGACTTTTTCGACCGCCGCCATGTCGATCAGCGGACCCTGGTTGACACCTTCTTCAAGACCGTTGCCCACCTTGAGCTTGCGGACCGCGACGGACAGCTTGTCGGCGAAGGCATCGTAGACCCCGTCCTGCACGTAGATACGGTTGGCGCACACGCAGGTCTGACCGGAATTGCGATACTTGGAAGCCATGACGCCTTCCACGGCGGCATCCAGATCGGCATCGTCGAACACGATGAACGGCGCGTTGCCGCCCAGTTCCATGGAGGTCTTCTTGACCGTTTCGGCGCACTGCTTCATCAGGGACTTGCCGACTTCGGTGGAACCGGTGAAGCTGAGCTTGCGCACGATGGGGTTGCCGGTCAGCTCGCCACCGATCTCGCGGGCCGAACCGGTGACCACGCTGAGCACGCCCTTGGGGATGCCGGCGCGCTCGGCCAGTTCGCACAGCGCCAGCGCGGAATAGGGGGTCTGGCTGGCCGGCTTGATCACCATGGTGCAGCCGGCGGCCAAGGCTGGACCGGCCTTGCGGGTGATCATGGCGGTCGGGAAGTTCCAAGGCGTGATCGCCGCGCAGACCCCGATGGGCTGCTTGATCACCACGATACGCTTGTCGGCCTGATGCTGGGGGATGGTTTCGCCATAGACCCGCTTGGCTTCTTCGGCGAACCACTCGATGAACGAGGCGCCATAGGCGATCTCGCCCTTGGATTCGGTCAGCGACTTGCCCTGTTCGCTGGTCATCAGCACCGCCAGATCCTGCTGGTTTTCCATCATCAGATCGTACCAGCGGCGCAGAACCGCAGCCCGTTCCTTGGCAGTCTTGCTGCGCCAGGCGGGCAGGGCGGCCTCAGCGGCCTCGATGGCGCGGCGGGTTTCGGCGGCACCCATTTTCGGCACCGTGCCCAGCAGTTCGCCGTTGGCCGGGTTGATGACTTCGATGGTGGCGCTGTTGTCGGCATCGGTCCAGCGACCGGCGACATAACACTGTTGGCGAAACAGTGCCATATCGTTCAGTTTGAGACTCATGGTCATGTTCCTCGCATACGGCCTGTTGCAGATTACATCATTCTACATGGTGTAGAGGATCAGGGATAGGCCGGTTGTCCGCCTTTGATCAGGCTCAAAGAATCGGTAAAACTGAGCGTAGTATATTTAACATTGAAGTCCAACCGGAGTCAGCCGTGCCCGAAATCGATCAGGTGGTCAGCGAGACGGTCCTGCGGCATGGAGGCGAATCCTCGCGTCTGTTGCAGATTCTCATCGAGGTGCAGGACCGTCTGGGGTATCTGTCACCGCCCGGTCTGACCCGGATTGCCGAGGCGCTTGCCGTCCCCAGATCGCGGGTCCAGGGCGTGGCCGGTTTCTACAGCTTGCTGTACCAGGAACCCGTCGGGCGCTATCGGATCCTGTTCGCGGACAACATCACCGACCGGATGCTGGGCGCACCGGCGCTGCTGGATACCCTGTGCCGCAAGCTGTGGGTCGAGCGGGGCAAACTGTCCGAGGATGGTCTGGTCAGCATCGACACCACGTCGTGCACCGGCATGTGCGATCAGGGACCGGCGCTGTTGGTGAACGGGCGGGTGGTGACGCGCGTGGATTACCGGCGCATCAACCAGATCGCCGAGCTGGTGCGCCAGAAAGTGCCCCTGGATGACTGGCCGGTCGGTTATTTCCGGATCGAGGACAATATCCGCCGCCACGATGCCCTGCTCGACGCCGATTTCGATTCCGGTGCCGCGCTGGCGGCCGCGCTGCGCCTCGGGAGGGATGCCTGGCTGGAGGAACTGCGCCTGTCCAAGCTACGCGGCCGAGGTGGAGCGGGGTTCGCCACGGCGATCAAGTGGACCGCCTGCCGGGACGCGCCGGGTATGGATAAAGTCATCGTATGCAATGCCGACGAAGGTGAACCGGGCACCTTCAAGGACCGGGTCCTGCTGAACCGCTGCGCCGATCAGTTGTTCGAGGGCATGACGCTGGCGGCTTGGGCGACCGGTGCGCGACTGGGTCTGGTCTATTTGCGCGGCGAATACCGCTATCTGCTCGACCATCTGAAAGCGGTGCTCGCCCGGCGGCGTGCGGAGGGCCTGCTCGGCCAGACCATACTCGGCGAACCGGGTTTCGATTTCGACATCGACATTCATCTCGGCGCTGGCGCCTATGTCTGCGGCGAGGAATCGGCCTTGCTGGAATCGCTGGAGGGCAAGCGCGGCACGCCGCGGATTCGTCCGCCGTTCCCGGTCACTCGCGGCTATCTGGGCCGACCGACGGTGGTGAACAATGTCGAGACCCTGGCCATGACCTGTTTGATCGCCCTGCGAGGCGGTGCGGCCTTCGCCGCCACTGGCACTGCGCAGTCGACCGGCACCAAGCTGCTGTCGGTATCCGGGGATTGTGCCGCGCCCGGCATTTATGAATATCCGTTCGGAGTAACCATCGCGCAGGTGCTGGACGACTGCGGCGCCGGTGACACGCAGGCGGTGCAAGTTGGTGGCGCATCCGGGGTGACGATTGCCGGCCACGAGTTCGAGCGCCGGATCGCGTTCGAGGACGTGCCCAGCGCAGGGGCCTTCATGGTATTCGATTCGAGCCGGGATCTATTCGAGGTAGCGCATAATTTCGTGGATTTCTTCGTTCACGAAAGTTGCGGTTTCTGCACCCCATGCCGGCTCGGCACCGCCTTGCTCAAGGGCTATATGGACAAACTCGCGCGTGGCCATGGCGCGCAGACGGATCTGGCCGATATCGATTGGGTCAATCGCTTGCTCAGGAATGCCAGCCACTGTGGGCTGGGCACGACGGCGCCCAATCCGGTGGTGGATACCCTGACCAAGTTCCGGCCGGCTTACGAGCGGCGGCTGCGGTCGCTGGACTTCGAGCCGGCCTTCGATCTCGATGCGGAACTGGCAACGGCACGGCGGCTGACCGGTCGTACCGACCCCGACGCTTATCTGAACGGTGTGGAGGCCAAATCATGAGTGGACAGTTTCTGCTGGACGGCTTGCCGGTCCCGTTCGCGGACGGGCAGACCATCATGCAGGCGGCGCGCGCCGCCGGGTGCTATATTCCCTATCTGTGCTGGCATCCGGATTTCCCGCCGCACGGTTCCTGCAAGCTGTGCATCGTCAAGGTGAACGGCCGCCATGTGTCGGCCTGCACGCTGCCGGCCGGCGACGGCATGGAAGTCGAAAGCAACACGTCCGAGATCCGAGACGAGCGCCGCACGCTGCTGCAGATGCTGTTCGTGGAGGGCAATCATTTCTGCCCGTCCTGCGAGAAAAGCGGCAACTGTCAGCTGCAAGCCCAGGCCTACGAACTGGAGATGAACAGCGCGCGCTTCAATTATTTCTTTCCAGTGCGGCCGGTCGATGCCTCGCATCCCGATATCCTGCTGGACTTCAACCGCTGTATCTTCTGCGAGCTGTGCGTGCGCGCCAGCCGGGACGTGGACGGCAAGAATATCTTCTCGCTGACCGATCGGGGTATCCACAAGCACTTGGCGGTCAATGCCGAGTCCGGCCGGCTGGGCGATACCGATTTCTCGGCGGACGATCTGGCGGCCAATATCTGCCCGGTCGGGGTTATTCTGCACAAACGGATCGGCTTCAGGACACCGATCGGCCAGCGTCTGTACGATGACCGGCCGATCAGCCGGGTATCGATGGAGGAGGAACAGTGACTGACCAACCAAAGATCCGGGTGGCCACGGTTTCGCTGGCGGGCTGCTTCGGCTGCCATATGTCGCTGCTCGACATCGACGAGCATCTGTTCGAACTGGCGCAGCGGGTGGAATTCGACCGCTCGCCGCTGACCGACATCAAGCACTGTGGCCCCTGCGATATCGGCCTGATAGAGGGTGGAGTCTGCAATGCCGAAAACGTCCATGTGTTGCGCGAGTTTCGCAGGAACTGCAAGACCCTGGTGGCGGTCGGCGCCTGCGCGATCAACGGCGGACTGCCGGCCCAGCGCAACTATTTCGAACTGGATGACTGCCTGCGGCAGGTCTATCAGTTCCGCGACGGGATGACCGATCCTGGCATCCCTAACGATCCGGAGCTGCCGCTGCTGCTCGACAAGGTTCATCCCATACACGAGGTGGTGCGGGTGGATTATTTCCTGCCGGGTTGCCCGCCCTCGGGCGCGGCGATCTGGAAGTTCCTCTCCGATCTAATCGCCGGGCGCACGCCGCGCCTGCCGTATTCGCTGATGCGTTTCGACTGAGGTGATGATGAGTGCCGAACTGGAAACCGCCGCCAACCGCGACCAGCTGCGCCGGGTCGTGATCGATCCGGTATCGCGCGTGGAAGGCCACGGCAAGGTCACGCTGCTGCTCGACGAGGACGATCAGGTCCGGGAAGCCCGGCTGCACATCGTCGAGTTCCGCGGCTTCGAGGTGTTCGTCCAGGGACGGCCATACTGGGAAATCCCGGTGATGGTGCAGCG
>CAYMHN010000199.1:225-6802 GCA_964390235.1 uncultured Candidatus Competibacteraceae bacterium | reverse complement strand
ACTTGTCGCTGATGTACTTGATGAACAGCATGAACAGGACGTAGTCCTTGTACTGACTGGCGTCCATGCCGCCGCGCAGTTCGTCGCACGAGGCCCAGAGGGAGGCGTAGAGGTCGGATTTCTTGATGGCCATGGTTCTGGTTACATGCGCAAAGGCTTGCGATTAGCGGTTGTCATTCGGATAAGCCGGGAAATGGGGGATCGAGATTGAGACAGGTTGCTTCAGGGCCAGCGGTGCCGCCCGGCAACGAGCATCGGGTGATCCGGTCGCTCATGGTTGCTCTTCCCCCTCGATCCGTGCGTCCCGCTCAGCCTGAATCCGCTGATAGATTTCTTCCCGGTGAACGGGAACCTCCTTCGGCGCATCGATGCCGATACGCACCTGGTTGCCCTTGACGTTGAGGACGGTGACCTGGACCTCGTCACCGACGTAGAGGGTTTCGCCGACGCGGCGGGTGAGGATCAGCATGAGGGTGCCCTCCCTGGTTGATGTGGTTTCCGGTAAAGATAGGCGGTTTCCGGCCGGGGTGCAAAGTTCTCCATCGGACGGACGGATAATCGCGAAGCCAGCCTTCGGGAATGCAAGCGTTTCGGGTCAACGCAGAAAGTAACCGATCAGGAGTATGGCCAGAACGCCGAGGATTATCACGGCCGCCCACGGTATGGGTTTACGTGGCGGCTTTGGCTGCCGGCGCAGGGCTTCCTGAGCCAGCCATAGCGCCATGAGGATCGATATGAAATTGAAGACCCGCGCCGCCATGATCATCCCGCTGGTACTGATGAGCCACTCAAGGGATGGGTCGGTGACGCTGGTCATCCGGAACACGATGAGATTCAGGACACCCGACAGTATCCAGAACAACCACCACCAGTGCACCACGGGATGGGCATCCAGCGCGATACCGACCACGATCTCCTTCATGGCCTGGTAGGGTTTCCAGAGATTGAACACCGGTACGAAGTACCAACCCACGGCCCAACCGGGCGTGAACCGCATGTCGCGCAGACCATGCGCTCAAAGATTGGCGTTGAGCCGGTAGACCCACTTCAGGAATACGATCGCCGTGACAATGAACAACCCTATCGATACCGGATAGACCAAGCGCTGCCGCTCATCGTGGGCGTCGGCGTCGGCCAGCAGCTGAGCTTGCGAGGTGTAGGCACCGGTCTTGAAGTCGTTGAGGAATTGATACTTCTGGTAGTTCGACCAAAAGCTGATCAGCGTCACAATCAGACCCAGCACCAGCAGGGCTCTGACCCAATTGGTGAGCGGCTCCGGATCGACGAACCGGTAACGTGATGCGCCGGCTGGTGAGCCACTTTCAGCGGGTGGATCGGTATGCGGGTGCGCTGGATGCTCTGTTACGGGTGGTGGGAGCGTGGTGGACTGTGCGCCAGCAATCGACGATGCCGGATCGGGATCGGCCGAGGCGGTAGGTTCGGCGTCCTTCTCCGGCGGTCGGGCGCGGGCTTGGCTGGCGTCGATGAACTGCTGTGCCCGCAGCTGGATGTAGCGGAACCGGGCACGTTGTTCGTCACCCTCGCACAGCGCCAGTACCTTGGCCCAGAGCGCTTCGTTGCGCCGGCCGGTGTCGAATTCGTGAGTGGCCAGCAGGTAGTATTTCTCGTCGCCTTCGGGTAATTCATGGTTCCCTGGCATGGGTGCGGCTCCTGATCGCGTTTTCCCGAAAGTATAGTCAATCGGTACTGCCGGGAACCATGTTGACTTGCATCCTGGTGCAGTAAATATGCAGTAAATCGGAATCCATAAAATGACAAAGGTCGCATGAAGCAGCCCAAGTGATTGATTTAACTGGCGCGCCCGGCAGGATTCGAACCTGCGACCCCTGCCTTCGGAGGGCAGTACTCTATCCAGCTGAGCTACGGGCGCGTGCAGGAGGCGTAGTATAGGCCGCCGGAAATATTCTCTCAACCATCGACCGTGGGTTCGAATGCGGAATCAACGACTATACTTTCAGTCTTCCGACTTGTTCTTCACAGCATAATGACGACAGTGGATTTCGCCCTACCAGGTTACCAGATCGAGCGTGAAGTCGGTCGCGGCGGCATGGCATCGGTATTCCTGGCTCGCCAGGAATCCCTGAACCGTAGTGTCGCCCTGAAGATCATGAGTTCGACGCTGAGCAATGACGAAGACTTCAGGACTCGTTTTCTCAATGAGGGGCGCATCATCGCGCAACTCAATCACAGTCATATCGTGACCATTTATGACATCGGCTGTCACCGGGATCTGTACTACCTGGCGATGGAGTATCTGCCGGGCGGTACCTTGCGCGAGAAGCTGCGTGCCGGCCTCGCACCGCAAGAAGCGCTGCGGATCGCCGAGGCGCTGGCCAAGGCCTTGAGCTGCGCCCATCAGCGCGGTTTCATCCATCGTGATTTCAAGCCGCTGAACGTACTTTTCCGCGAGGACGGTTCCCCGGTGCTGACCGACTTCGGCATCGCCAAGACCCTGGGTGTGGACAACCAGCTGACCCGTACCGGTTTTGCGCTGGGCAGCGCCGGCTACATGAGCCCCGAACAGGCGCTCGGCCGACCCATCGATCAGCGTACCGACGTATACTCGTTCGGCGTGGTGTTATGGGAGATGCTCACCGGCAAACCGCCTTATTCGGCGCCGGACGTTTTCGCCCTGGCCCTCAAGCACGCCACGGAACCGATCCCGCGGCTGCCGGCCCCCCTGACCCGCTTCCAGCCCCTGCTCGACCGGTTGCTGGCCAAACAGCCCGAGGAACGCCATGCCGGTCTCGATGACGTCATCAAGGCGCTGGCAATGCTGGACAAAACGGCATCCGGCCCGGCGGTGGTCCAAACCCCGACTCCGGAATACGCCCCGACCGTGGTCCGGCCGGTTGCACCCGGACCGGCCGGGACAGCGCCGGCCAGCGCGCCGCCACAGAACGATGAATCCGAAACGATACCGGGCCTGGATCTGGTAGAGCGGGAACAACAAGGCCTGCTGATCCGCCTGCCCGACTATATCGAAGCCGTGCGCATCGGCGATCCGGTGGCTGCCGGAAACCACTTGGCCACCTGCCACGAACTGGTGCAGACGATCTCCCGGATAAGCAGCAACTACCTGCAGTCGCTGGGCAACCAGTCGCTATCGGTGGCGGACTTCGATCGCCTGCACGGCGCCATGGACCGCCATGCCCGGCTCGATACCCTGACCGGTCTACTGCTGGAATTCGCCCGTCTGGTACTGACCCCGGTGCAGGGGGACAGTCTGCGTTATCTGAAGGACAATATGGTCGAAGGACTGGACGCCATCCTGTTGATCCTGCGCGATGCGGTGCGAGAGCAGGACGGCGATGCCTTGATGATGGCCAAGATGATCACCGGCGACCGCAGCGACCTGATGCAGAAGCTGCGCCAGAGCTACCTCACCGACGCGACCCGTGCACTCGGCAATGACGACAAGATGGTACTGCTCAAACTGACCGGACAGTTCGAGCGCCTGGTCTGGGCGCTGGGTGCCGTGGTTCAACGGCTGTCGCCGAATTCCGACCGGGTATCGGGCTGATCCAGGCGCACGCTCAGTTCGATGCAGTTGTACTCTCCCTCGCGACGGTAATCGACCCGATCCATCAGGGTACGGACAAGATGGACACCCAGCCCGCCGATCGATCGCTCGGCCAGCGGTGTATCGAGTTCGGGATCGGGCGCCTCCAGGAACGGATCGAACATGATGCCGTTATCCCGAAGCCGCACGGTCACTACATCGGCATCGACCCCGATGTGGACATGAATCTCGGGCAAGGCGACACCGGTCAGACCGTGATTGATGGCGTTGGCCACCAGCTCGTCCAGGGCCAGGGTCAGTTTGAAAGCCACCGGTTCGGGCAGGGCCGCTGCGGCGGCAAACGCCTCGACCGCCTCCCGCATGCGAGTGACTTCGGCAAGCTCGGCCCCCAGGGTCAGCTTCAGTTGCGCCAAGACACACCCTCCTGTCGGCTCGGCGGACCGGACTACCAGTCGGCCAATGCCGTGCTCCGATCCGGTCTGATATCCAGTACCGCTGCAAAACCCGCGATGGTGAGCACCTCCCGGACCCTATCGCCCAAGGAGCACAGCACCAGCTTGCCGCCAGCGGCCTGCAAGCGCTTGAGCGCCATCAGCAGGACCCGCAATCCGGCGCTGGCCATATAGTCCACACCGCCCAGATCCAGCAGCATCTGATGGCTGCCGGCGTCGATGGCATCCAGAACCCGGCGCTCGAAGGCCTTGGCCGTATGGCTGTCAATGCGACCCGAGGGAGCCATCACGGTTACCTGTCCCACCTGTTCCTGCTCTATGTTCATGGATTCTCCGCAAGTTTGAATTGTTACCTCCGGTAGCGCAGACTCAGACAGGTGATGTCATCGGCCTGCGCCGCGCCGCGCTCGAAACCACGGATGGCCTCGACCACCAGTTCGGCAATGTCCGGCACGCCCAGGGTGGCGACCCGGCCAGCAAGCAGCGCCTCCAGCCGTGCTTCACCGAACTCCTGGCCATCGGCGTCAAACGCCTCGGTTACCCCGTCGGTGTACAGAAACAAGGTGTCTCCCGCTGTCATGGCATGGGTCAGCTGGCGATAGCGCTGTCCCTCGAACACGGCCACGGCCATCCCGCCGGTCGAAGGCAAAGCCAGCAGGCGGCCGTCCGCGCCGATCACATAAGGCGGATTATGGCCCGCGTTGACGTAGGTCAGCCTGCCGCTGGGCAGGTGCAACACCCCGTAGAACAGGGTGACGAACATCATCTGCTCGTTCTCGGTCGCCAGCAGATCGTTGAGTCGGGTCACACAGGCCGCCGGGGAGCGCTCGTACAGCGCCGTCGCCTTGAGCAGGGTACGCGAGATGGCCATGAACAACGCCGCCGGCACGCCCTTGCCCGACACGTCGGCAATCACCACGCCCAGCTGATCATCATCGATGTTGAAAAAATCGTAGAAATCCCCGCCTACCTCGCGGGCCGGCACCATATGGCCATGCACTTCGAAGTCCGGGTGACCCGGGAAGGTGGTCGGAAGGATGGCATGCTGCACCCGATGAGCAATTTCCAGCTCCTGCTGCAAACCGGCCAGCTTGGTCTTGGTCACCAGCGACTCGCGCAATTCCGTCACCAGGGTGGACAGGCGCAGGTGCTGTTCCACGATCCGGGTCGACAGCTGGCGCAGCACCCCCGCCAGCAGGCCGAGCTGATCGTCGCCCGGATCGCCACCCTGCCCATGCTGATCAACCATGGTCTGCAGATCGGCCAGCAGTTCCTGACGAGCGCCGGTATCCAGGGCGGCGGCCAGCGATTCCATTTGCTTACGGATGAAGCGCTCCTGACGCCGGCGCTGGTGTTCATGCCGGTTTCGCTCCTCGGCCAGAGCCATAGTACCGCGCCGGAAGCTGTGCACCGCTTCGGCGATGCGCCCGATCTCGTCGCGCCGGCCGGTTTCCAGACGCACCGAAGTGTCCCCACGAGCCAGCGCCCGCAACGCCTCGATGGCTTCTTCCAGGGGTCGGAAAGCGCCGCGCAGGTACAGGTACAGCCCGATCAGCACCAGCAACAGGAACCCGGCCGCCCCGAACAGGGATAGCCGTGTCACACGCTGCGCCTGCCCGAGGCTGTCCGTGGCGTCGCGGAAAACCACCACCAGTCCGGCCTGGCCATCACTCAGATCATGGATGGGCACACTGGTTACCGAGTACACCGCATCCGGCAAAGTTACCCGGAGCACGCTGGCTTCGCGTGACGGGAATGACGGCAACGCGGTCTCGAGTGCCGGTTCGGTACCGGTGACAAGCCGCCCGCGCAGACTGAGCAGAAAACCCGGTGCCCCCAGTATTCGGGCAAAACTCTCCAATACCCGCCCGGCGTCAACCGCCACCGTGCCGGCGCCGACGATCCGAAAATCGTGGTAGATCGGGAAGCTCACCACCAGTAGATAGCGCTGGGACGACTCTCGATGAAGACCGGATAGCGTACTACCGCGCAGCACGGTATCGATCGAACCGGCATCCAGAATGCGGTGCTGATCCGGACCCGGATACGAACTGTAGAGTAGCGATCCGGAAGGGTTCACGATGTCGATTTCATCGAACTCCCCGGTAACCAACAGCGGTCTGACCGAAACCGCCAGCACCGCCGCCAGCGCCGCCCGGTCACCACCGGCAAGGGCCCGGGTGGCCGCGTCGCCGTGCAACAGGGGCGGGATCAGGTTCTGCAAACGGACGGCCTCGGCGTCCAGCATCTGCCGCCACAACGCTTGCTGGCCATCGATGGCCACACTGGCAAAGCGTCCTTCCAGCAAGCGCTCGCGCTGCCAGCCCGCCAGCCCCAGGACCGTGCACAGCAGCACCGCCGCCAGCATCACCAGGAGGGCGACCCGGCTGCGCAGCAGCAGCCCCTGCTGGCGTCGCCGGCCACGCAAGGGACCGGCTCCCTCACCGAATCGGAACCTCTGCCGCAAGGGCAGCAGCACCTGATCGATGCGCCGGGCCAGACTGCCGTCGAAATCGATTGCCCGAATTGCCTCGGCCTGAGCCAGCAGCGCCCGATAGCGGGTGTTGACCGGCTCGCACAA
>CAYMHN010000199.1:0-215 GCA_964390235.1 uncultured Candidatus Competibacteraceae bacterium | reverse complement strand
AACGCGGCGACGGACTGGAAGGCGCGAGCCACGGCATCACGACCTGCCGGCACCGGCGGTGGCGTGAAATCCCCCCGGGCCATGTGCTCAAGCATCGCGCTCAGTGCGCGCCGGGCCGGCACCAAACGGTAGCGTATCAGCACGGCGACCGCCAGCCCCGCGACCAGGGCGGCGCCCAGCACGGTCAGGGCGGCGCTGCCATAGAGCCGGCGCGG
>CAYMHN010000198.1:4527-6834 GCA_964390235.1 uncultured Candidatus Competibacteraceae bacterium | reverse complement strand
CCAGGACATCGAGCTGTTCGACCGGGCGTATGGGTATATCAGGGAGTATTACTAGGTCGTCGAGCGCACCTCTGTGAGGAGCTGGCTGGATTGAGACCACGGAAGTAGCCGGGTGTTGCCGGAAAACCTGCGGTCTGGCGCGGGTTTCAGCGGGGTATCGTGGGTTTTGTGATTTGCGCGTGGATTGAGACTAAGGGCCTGTCAAAAAATAAGTGATACAACTTGGTGAGACTGGCCATACTGATGACATGAGCGATGAGCAGAGGGTCGAAGAGGTTCGCAGGAAGTTCGCGCGCTTGTCCGGAGGGTGGGCAACTTGTTGCCCACGCGGATATTGTGCGCTATCCCGGCCCCGCGTGGGCAGCGCTGCGCTACTGCCCACCCTACCCGATGTAGCTTATATAGCAAATTTTTGCTATATAGTATGCCATCGACTCGCTAATTGCCGGAGGATCGCATGGCCACTCAGCGCACAATGCCGGTCCGTGCACGATGCGTGGGACGGGCAGCCGGTACGCCGCCCGCGCTGCCCTTGCCGCTGTACGCGGCCAGGGTGGCCGCCGGCTTTCCCTCGCCGGCCGATGACTACATCCAGGACTGGCTCGATCTCAACGCCTTGCTGATCCGCCACCCAGCGGCAACCTTCTTCGTGCGGGTCGCTGGCGATTCCATGATCGGGTCCGGCATTCATCCGGACGATCTACTCGTGGTCGACCGGGCCGTGCGCGCGCGCAGCGGCCAGGTGGTGATCGCGGTGCTGGACGGGGAACTGACCGTCAAGCGCTTGCGCGAGGACGCCCATGGGATATGGCTGGATCCGGCCAACGAGAGCTATCCGTCGATCCGGATCACGGAGACGATGGACTGCGAGGTTTGGGGCGTGGTGACCCATGTCATCCACCCGCTCTGAGCCGATCGCCCTGGTCGATTGCAACAACTTCTATGTGTCCTGCGAGCGGATGTTCCAGCCGCGGCTGCGCGGCCGGCCGGTGGCGGTGCTGTCCAACAACGACGGCTGCGTGGTGGCCCGCTCCGAGGAACTCAAGGCGCTGGGGGTGCCGATGGGAGCCCCTGCGCATCATCACCTCAAGCTGTTCGCGCGCGAGGGCGTGGTGGTGCTGTCGAGCAACTACGCGCTGTATGGCGACCTGAGCGCCCGGGTGATGGAGGTGCTTCGCCACCATGTCCCGGCCGTCGAAGTGTATTCCATCGACGAGGCCTTTCTCGCGCTCGACGGCTTGGCCGACCCACCGGCCTTCGCGCGCGAGCTGGCGGGCACGGTGTATCGCTGGACCGGCATTCCGGTATCAATCGGCATCGGACCCTCCAAGGTGCTGGCCAAGGTTGCCAACCGGCTCGCCAAGCGGCAGCCGGCACCGGATCGGGTCCGGGCCTTGCCGAACCGCGCCGAGCAGACCGCGGCGCTGCGCGACCTGCCGGTGGAGGAGTTGTGGGGTATCGCCCGGCGCTGGGCCAAGCAGTTGAACGAGCGCGGCATCCACACGGCGCTCGATCTGCGGGGCGCCCCACCGGCCTTGCTACGCCGCCATTTCGGTTCGGTGCTGGAGAAAATCCACCACGAGCTGAACGGGGTGAGCTGCCTGCCGCTGGCGTCGACCACGGTGGCCAAACAGCAGATCATCGCCAGCCGCTCGTTCGGCCGGCCACTGACCGCGCTGGACGAACTGCTGCCGATGGTGGCCGGGCACATCAGTCGCGCGGCCCGCAAGCTGCGCCGCCAGGCCTCGGTGGCCGGCGTGCTGGGGGTATTCATCCGCACCAATCCGTTCGCCGATACCCCGCAATACCGCAACCGGCGGTTTGTCGCCCTGAACCCGCCCACCGCCGATACCGGCCGGCTGATCGAGGCGGCCGTGGCGCTGACCCGGACCCTCTACCGGCCGGGCCATGCCTATGCCAAGGTCGGTGTCGAGTTAGTCGAATTGCGCCCGGCCGAGGCCGTGCAGCAAAGCCTGTTCGAAGCCGCCGACAGCACGCGCCACCAACAGCTGATGGCCACTCTGGATGCGGTCAACGACCGCTTCGGCGCGGGCATGCTGCGCACGGCCCGTGAAGGTTATGCGGAACCGGGGCGGATGCGCCGCGAGCGGCTGACCCCGGCCTGGACGACATGCTGGAAGGAGTTGCCGGTGGTACGCATCGAGTAAGAAACAAGGACTCACGGCTGAATCAACCGCAAGCCCTTGATCTGATTGGCTCCCCGGGACGGGCTCGAACCGCCGACCCAGTGGTTAACAGCCACTTGCTCTACCGACTGAGCTACCGGGGAATGTGTGAGGCGAAGTA
>CAYMHN010000198.1:0-4517 GCA_964390235.1 uncultured Candidatus Competibacteraceae bacterium | reverse complement strand
GTGCCGCCAGCTGTCAATAGCGCGGATCGGCGTCGCGGCAAACCGTCACGGTGGCATGTCCCGCCGGGTCACGGTGGCGAGCAGTCGCTGGAAATGCCGGTAGTGGCTGCCCTGCCAATACAGATGCCCGCAGCCCGTGCAGATGCGGAATTCCTGGTAATAACGCCGGGTCAGCGGCTCCAGGCGGTCCAGTATCCGTGCTTTCTCCACCTCCTCCAGTAAACCGTTGCAGCGCACGCAGCGCTTGAATGGCGTGCTCGCCGCGTACAGGTCGAAGCGGGCGAACACTTCCGCGAGTTGCCGGGGTGGGTGGTCGTTACGCACGAAATAGCCATGGGTGACGATCTTGCGCTTCAGCACATCGCGGTCCCGGGTCAGCAGTATGCGGCGCTCGTCCGCCGAGATGCGCGCCAGTTCCGCGTCCTCGTAATCGTTTCGGTACAGGGTATCGAAACCGCATAAGCGCAGATAGCGCGCCAGCGTGCCGAGATGGGTATCGAGCACGAATCGCAGGACCCGCAGCGGTTCCGGGCGCACCTTGAGCAGCGGGGCGATGTCGAAGGACTCGAACATCGGATAGACACTGATCCGATCGCCGTCGCGCACCAGGTAGTCGAAACCCACGGACTCGCCATCGACCAGGATGAGTTCCACCTCGGTATGCGGCACGCCGAACGACTCGATCAGGTCCTTGACCGAGGCACGGCGGTGGAACTCGTGCTCGAAGGCCAGCTTGCGCCGCTCGGGCGGCAGGAAGTCGTTCAGTTCCTCGTAGAAGCGGAAACAGGCCGTGGCCATGGAGACCGACGCCTGACCGATCCGGCAATGCTCAGGCCAGCGACCGGTGCAAACGGTCCATGGCCTCGCTCAGCACCTCCAGGCTGGTAGCGAAGGATAGCCTCAGGCAGCCGGGCGTGCCGAAGGCCGAGCCGGGCACCAGGGCCACGCCGGCTTCCTCAAGGAGGTACTCGGCCAACGCCACGTCGTCGGCGATGCCGTCCAGCCGATCGATCAGATCACGGCAATCGGGGAAAGCGTAAAAGGTACCGTCGCCGGGTGCGATGGCGATGCCAGGAATCGCGCCCAGCCGTTCGACCACGAAGTCATGACGCTGCTTGAAGGCCTTCAGCATCGGCGCAATACAGTCCTGATCACCGGCCAGCGCCGCCACCGCCGCGGCCTGGGAGATGGAGCTGGGGCCGGAGGTGCTCTGTGATTGGACCTTGCTCATCGCCTTGATCAGCGCCTCCGGTCCGGCGCAGTAACCGATCCGCCAGCCGGTCATGGCATAGGCCTTGGACACGCCATGCAGGATCACCGTCCGTTCGCGCAGTTCCGGACAGGCCATGACGATATTGCAGAACGGTTCTCCGGCCCACAGGATGTGCTCGTACATGTCGTCGGTGCCGATCACCACGTCCGGATAGCCACGCAATACCTCACCCAAGGCCGCCAGTTCGGTGCGAGTATAGGCGGTGCCAGCCGGATTCGACGGGCTGTTGAGGAACATCATCCGGGTACGCGGACCGAGTGCCGCGTCGAGCTGCCCGGGGGTGATCTTGTAGCGGGCGGCGATGTCGGTTTCGATGAATATCGGGGCGCCGTCGGCCAGTTGGACCATATCCGGGTAGGAGACCCAGTACGGCGCCGGAATCACCGCCTGATCGCCCGGACCCAGCAGCACCTGGGCCAGGTTGTAGCAGCACTGCTTGCCGCCCGAGGAAACCATGATCTGGTCGAGGCCGTAGTCGAGCTGGTTGTCACGCCGGAATTTCTCGGCGATGGCCTGCTTGAGTTCGGTGGTACCACCGACCGCGGTATATTTGGTCCGTCCGGCCAGGATGGCGACAATACCGGCCTGCTTGATGTGCTCGGGCGTGTCGAAATCCGGCTCGCCGGCGCCGAGGCCGATCACGTCGCGGCCGGCCGCCTTGAGCTCGGCGGCCTTGGCGGTCACCGCCATGGTGGGAGAAACCTTGACGCGCTGGACGCGCGCGGACAGATGGAGGCTCACGTTCGCTGGTTCCTGGTGGAAAACGGATTCGAGTCGATTGTAGGCCATGTCACGGCCTCGATCATCCACCGCTGCGCAATCGGTTCAGCAGCGCCCGTCCAGCGCGACCGTCGGCTTCCAGACCTCGGCTCTGCTGCCAGTCGCGGATGGCCCTGCGGGTGTTGGTGCCGAGGATGCCGTCAACCTCGCCCACCTGGTAACCCTGGTCGATCAGGCGCTGCTGCACTTCTCGCCGCTCGGCCCGCGACAGGCCCGGATCATCGGTGGGCCAAGCGGTGATGAACGGTCCACCGCCGCGGATGCGGTCGGTCAGGTGCGCGATGGCCAGTGCATAGCTTTCGGCCGGGTTGTAGCTATGGATGGCATCGAAGTTGCGAAACACCAGAAATGTCGGACCCTCACGCCCGGCGGGCAGGATCAGGCCGGCCTGACGCTCACCGCCGCTGAGCGCCTGACCGTCGGCACGACGTACGCCTCTGCGCGCCCATTCGCTGACCGCCAGCTTATTGCGCCGACCCGCCTGGCCGACATCGAAACCGGCGGGCAGAATGACCTCCACACCCCAGTCCTCACCCGTGCGCCAGCCGGCGCGCTTGAGGAAATTGGCGGTCGAGGCCAGCGCATCGGGCACGCTGTCCATCAGATCGCGCCGGCCATCGCCAGTGAAATCCACGGCCAGGCGCCGAAAGGTCGAGGGCATGAACTGGGTGTGGCCGAAGGCACCAGCCCAGGAACCCACCAACCGGTCGGGCGCCACATGGCCGTCTTCCAGGATCTTCAGTGCGTTGAAGAACTCGCCGCGGAAGAACTCCTGGCGTCGGCCGAAGCAGGACAGTGTGGCCAGGGAGGTCACCAGCGGCCGCCGGCCGAAAATCCGCCCGTAATCGGTTTCCACCCCCCAGACGGCGACTACCACGGCCGGATCGACACCGAACTCGCGCTCGATGGCGGCCAGTGTCGAAGCCCATTCGGCCAGCCTGGCCCGCCCGTCCGTCACCCGCTCCTCGTCCACCAGTCCGGCCAGATAATCCCAGATCGGGGTGCGGAACTCGGGCTGGGCGTCCAGAAAGCCCACCACGGCCATATCCGGTTCCAGCCCGCGGGTGTGCCGGTCGAAGGTATTGCGGGACACACCGTGGCCGGAGGTTTGCTGGCGCAGTTGCGCCAGGCAGCGCTCGAAGGCGTCATTGGCGTAAGCCGGCGTCAGCATCGCCGGCAGAATCAAGATGACTAGAAAGCACGGGAATCGTCTCATGGGAGACATTATGAACGTTATCGTCGTCAAGGCAAAAGCGCGGTTCATGGCGGAGCTGGCTGCTGCCGCTGGTGCCCTGGCGGACAACCCCGAGGCTCGGCGGGAAACCCTGGCAATGGCCGAAACCGCCGTGGATGACGGCCTGGACAGTGTGTGCTGATGCTTGACCATGATCCGAACCTTCGATCAGCGTCACGGCATCCGGATCACCTCGAATGCCCGCAGGCCCAGCGCGAGCAGGCCGGCCATCGTGGCGGTTGCCGGCACCGTGATGATCCAGGCCGCGACGATCGTCAGCACATGCGAGCGGCGGACCAGATACCGCCGTCTGGCCTTGCGGAATTCCTCGCTGAGCAGCGGTTCGCCGGTGGTCGGATCGATTCGCGGCTCGGGCGGCTTCAAGGGCATCACTTCGAAAAGTCTTCGCTTTTCCAGGAATTCGCGCAGAAAGCCGACGCCGAATAGCGCGCCGATGGCGATATGCGTCGAGCTGACCGGGAGACCGAGCGAAGAAGCGATGATCACGGTGATTGCCGCCGACAGGGTGACGCAGAAGGCGCGCACGCGGTTGAGCTTGGTGATCTTGGAGCCGACCACGCGGATCAGCTTCGGGCCGTAGAGCAGCAAGCCAGTGGTGATGCCCATGGCCCCGATCAGCAGCGCCCACAGTGGAACCTCCGCCCGGGCGGCCATCTGCCCTTCTGTGACCGAGGTGTAGATGGCCGCCAGCGGACCGATCGCGTTGGCCACATCGTTCGAACCGTGCGCGAAGGACAGCAGTGCGGCACCACAGATCACGGGTACGGTGAACAACTCGCCCACCGAGTGTCTGCGACCGCTCAGCTCGCGGACCTTGTTCGCCACCACGGGACGCATCACGGTGCGCGTGAGCAGCAGAACAACGAGGCCGATGCCCACCGCGAGCCACACCGGAACATCGACGATCCGCTTGAACCCTTTCAGCAGCAGGTAGGTGACGAAGGCACCCGCCATGATGCCGACCAGTATCGGTACCCGGCGTCGCGCCTGTTCCAGTTTGTCCTCGGCAAACAGGATCTTGAACTTGATATAGGCGAGGAAAGCAGCGGCGATGACTCCCCCCATGACCGGCGAGATTACCCAGCTGGCGACGATGCTGGCGACGACACCCCAGTCGGCGACGGCAAGGCCCGCCATGGCGATACCGCCACCGAGAACGCCGCCGACGATCGAATGCGTGGTGGAGACCGGCGCGCCGAGAATTGTCGC
>CAYMHN010000197.1:0-6844 GCA_964390235.1 uncultured Candidatus Competibacteraceae bacterium | reverse complement strand
GTTCGCAGGTAGCCGTAGAGCGACACCTGCGCGACATAGCTGGCGCGTGTTTCGACAAACCGCCTCAGACTGGCGGGGTCGATCACCGGCTCGGGCCGCCGCCGCCGACCCAGACCCAGGTACTCGCTCAGCGAATCCCACCAAGCGGACAGCCGGGTAGCTAACGGTTGATCCTTGTAACTATCCATCACTCTCCACGATCTGCTTGCGCGACTTTCGGTCCGCCTTTTTAACATCGATGCCCGCTGCTCGCCAGATGCGCGAATCGATTGCAAACCGTCGGTTGCATACCGCACCGGCCCGGCGCTACCCTGGAGCAGCTTGGTTGCCGAGAGCGATAGCATGTTGTTCGGACTGACGGAAGAACAGATCGCCTATTACGGCCTGATCCTGGGCCTGGGCGGTTTGATGGCCTATATGTGCTTCATCATTTACAAGATCGGACGGGAATCCAAGGCCGGCAAATTCGGCATGTTCGCCCTGTTCCTGGTGCTGGGTCTGGGCATGGTGGGATTCGCGTCCAAATCGATCATCGCCCGCTGGCTGGGGATTTGACGCCGAGCCGGTCGGTCGGACGTCGGTTGCCGTGATTCTTCCAGAGCTTGACAAAACCATATTTCTAGTTGTTTAATTGTCTTATGCAAAACTCTACTTCGGAACAACAGATCGTGCGTGGACTGGCCGCACTGGGCAACACTACTCGTTTGCGACTATTCCGGCTGCTGGTGCGGGCTGGTCGCGACGGACTCAATGTCGGCGAAC
The DNA here is from genome assembly GCA_964390235.1 of uncultured Candidatus Competibacteraceae bacterium. GTDB lineage: Bacteria > Pseudomonadota > Gammaproteobacteria > Competibacterales > Competibacteraceae > CAYMHN01. The sequence continues at coordinate 6,082 of CAYMHN010000197.1, read as the reverse complement.
TGCAACGCCTGCTGGATCAGCCAGCTTCCACCCTGGCTCATCATCTGGGCAAACTGGCCCGAGCTGGCCTGGTAGCGCAGACCCGTCACGGCCGCGAAGTCATCTGTACCGCGGAGTATGAGCGCATGAACGGCTTGCTGGCTTACCTGACGGACCAGTGTTGCAGCGGCGTCAGCTTGCAGCGGGACGATCATGCCGCGTGAGTTTTTTTGATCCTAAATATCGACTTTTCTAGAGGAATCGATAAATGACCACCCTACGACTGGCACTGAGTGACTGGCCCCGCCGGGCACTGCATCTAGGCCGGGTCGCGCTAGACCGGGTCGCGCTAGACCGGGTCGCCCTGGCCATCCTCGCCATCCTGCTGGCCTTGGCCGCGGTCGCGCCCGGTCAGGCCCTGGATTCGGTCGAGTTCACGCTGGAAGCCCTGATCGGGGTGGCGCCGTTTCTGCTGCTGTCGGTGCTGGTCGCGGCCTATGCCAAGGCCAGTGGGGCGGACAATCTCATCGCCCGCGCCTTCCAGGGCAGAATCGTGCCGATGATCGGTTTCGCCGCGCTGATGGGAGCGCTGTCGCCGTTCTGCTCCTGCGGGGTGATCCCGCTGATCGCCGCGCTGCTGGCCATGGGCGTGCCGCTGGCCCCGGTGATGGCGTTCTGGCTGGCCTCGCCGCTGATGGACCCGTCGATGTTCGTACTCACCGTCGGCACCCTTGGGCTGGATTTCGCCGTGGGCAAGACCCTGGCCGCCGTCGGTATCGGCCTGCTCGGCGGTTTCGGTATCTGGGCCATCCAGCGGGCCGGCGGTCTGAGCGAGCCGCTGCGTGAGGGGATCGGCAATGGCGGCTGCGCCGGCGCCAAGGTACGCAAGCCCAAGCCGGTGGTCTGGCAGTTCTGGGAACAGCCCGAACGCCGTAACGTGTTCGCGCGGGATGGCCTGAAGAACCTGCTGTTCCTCGGCAAATGGCTGACCCTGGCCTTCGTGCTGGAGAGCCTGATGCTGGTCTACGTTCCGGCCGACTGGGTGGCCCGGCTGGTCGGTGACGGCAGCTGGCAGTCGGTGCTGGTCGCGACCCTGGTCGGCATCCCGGCCTATCTCAACGGCTACGCGGCGCTGCCGCTGATCGGCGGGTTGATCGATCAGGGCATGGCGCCGGGTGCCGGCATGGCGTTTCTGCTGGCCGGTGGCGTATCCAGCATCCCCGCCGCGATCGCGGTATTCGCCCTGGCCCGGCTGCCGGTGTTCCTGGCCTATCTGGGCTTCGCCTTCCTGGGCGCGGTCACGGCGGGTCTGCTGTTCGGTATGACGATCTGAACGATACGGCCCGATGGTACTGACCATCGGGCCGGATGCGCTTACAGCATCTCCAGCGCCAGCGCCACACCCTGCCCACCGCCGATGCACAGCGTGACCACCCCGCGACGCAGACCGTCGCGCTGCATCGAGTGCAACAGCCGAGTGGTCAGCACCGCGCCGGAAGCACCGATCGGGTGGCCGTGGGCGATGGCGCCGCCCTCGACATTGACCACATCCTCGGCCAGACCCAGATCACGGGTCACCGCCAGGGCGATTGCGGCGAAGGCCTCGTTGATCTCGATGCGCTCGATGTCGCCGACCGACCAGCCGGCCCGTTCCAGTGCTTGCCGCACGGCCGGTACCGGACCGATGCCGAACATGCCCGGTTCGACCGCGCCGACCCCGTAGCTGACCAGCCGGGCCACCGGCTTCAGGCCATTGCGCTCCGCCCAGTCGCGGCCAGCCACCAGCATCGCCGCAGCGCCGCTATTCAGGCCGGGCGCGTTGCCGGCCGTGATGGTGCCGTCCTTGCGAAACGCCGGTTTCAGCTTGGCCAGCGACTCGGCGGTGGTTTCCGGACGGTTGTGCTCGTCGCGGTCGAACAGTTGCGGTCCCTTGCGGGTCTTGATCTCGAACGGCACGATTTCGGCGTCAAACTTGCCGGCCGCCTGAGCCTCACTGAAGCGTTGCTGCGAGCGCAATGCCCAGCGGTCCTGATCCTCGCGGCTGATGCCATGCTTGGCGACCAGATCCTCGGTATGCCAGCCGGAATGCTGATCCGAGAAGGCGTCGTTGAGGCCGTCGCGCAGCATGCTGTCGTGGATCGAGGCATCGCCCATGCGATAACCCCAGCGACCGCCGCCCAGCAGATAGGGCGCCATGTCCATGTTCTCCATGCCGCCGACGATGGCGGCATCGGCGAACCCCAGCATGATCTCCTGGGCAGCCGTGGCGACGGCCTGGGCGCCGGAACCGCAGACCCGGTTGACCGACAGCGCTGGCACCTCGACCGGCACGCCACCATGGATCGCGGCCTGACGAGCCGGATTCATCTTGTTGCCGGCCTGGATCACGTTACCCATCACCACGCTGTCGAGCCGGGCCGGATCGAGCCCGGAGCGCTCCAGCACGGCGCGAATGGCGGCCGCGCCGAGTTCGGTCGCCGGGGTGGCTTTCAGGGTGCCACCGTAGGTACCGATGGCGGTACGAACCGGGGTGGCGATGATGACTTCACGAATGGCCATGGAAGATCTCCTTCGGGTTGATGTAAAGTTCACGATAGCGGGATCGATCCGGGAAATCCTTGATCCGAGGCAACTGAAACGCTATCCGGCCAGCGCCGCCAGCCGCTCGATACCGATCGGCTCTTCAGCCTGCATCGGTACCAGCGCAAGCCGCTGCGCCAGTTCGCCGACATGGCGGATTTCCTCGATCTCGCTGGCAGCACGGGCGGCCAGCAGCGGATTGCTTGGCCGGGCCGCCGCCAGACTCTGATTGATCACCCAACCCCAGGGCTCGATACCAGCACGGTGCAGATCCTGTTGCAGGCGCTCGGCCTCCAGCACCGGCGTGGTTTCCGCCAGGGTGACGAGCAGCATCCGGGTCTGTTCCGGGTCCTGCAAGCGCATCATCGGTGTCACCATGGACCTGTTACCCATCTGCCGCTGCATATCACGGTGATAGGCGCCGGTGGCATCGAGCAACAGCAGGGTGTGGCCGGTAGGTGCGGTGTCCATCACCACGAAAGCGCTGCGGCTGGCCCGGATCAACCGGGAAAACGCCTGGAACACGGCGATTTCTTCGGTACAGGGCGAGCGCAAGTCCTCTTCCAGCAGCGCCAGTCCGGCCGGGTCCAGACCCTTGCCCTTGCTGGCCAGCACCTCGCGGGTATAGCGCTCGATCTCGACCGCCGGGTCGATCCGGCTGACCGTAAGATGATCCAGCTCGCCCGCCACGGTCACGTCCAGGTGCGCGGCCGGGTCGGTGGTGCTCAGCTGCACTCGGTACCCGCGCCGAGCCAGCGCCACGGCGATGGCGGCCGCGACCGTGGTCTTGCCGACCCCGCCCTTGCCCATCACCATGATCAAGCCGTGGCCGGCTTCGGTCAACTCGTCCAGCAGATCGCCCAATCCGCCGGCCGGCAACTCGGGCATGTCGGGCGGCGTGGTCGGTACTGATACGGGAGAGTTGGACAACAAACCGCGCAGTGCTTCCACCCCGACCAGATTGCGCGGCTGCATGGGCACGAAAGTAGCCGGCAGGGGTTTCAGCGCCTCCGGCAAAGCGTCGAGCGCGACCCGATCCCTCCGGTACAGAGCCAGGGCCAAAGGATCGTCATCCTTGGGTTCGGACAGCACGCCATTGACGACCAGCCATGCGTTGCTCAATCCGACATCTCGCAATTCGGCTTGAATTCTCGCCAACTCGTGCAACGCCGATTCGCGCGGCCGGCTCACCAGGACCAGACGGGTCTGGCGCGGATCGGCCAGCACGGCGACCGCATCCCGGTAACGCTGGCGCTGCTGCGCCAGCCCCGCCAAGGGTCCCAGACAGGAGGCATCGCCGGTGTTTGCATCGAGAAAGCTGCTCCAGGCACCGGGCAGCTTGAGCAGGCGAATCGTGTGGCCGGTCGGCGCGGTATCGAAAATCACATGGTCATACCGCGCCAGCTGCGTCGCATCGGTCAACAGCAGGGTGAATTCGTCGAAAGCGGCGATCTCGGTGGTACAGGCGCCGGAGAGCTGTTCCTCGACCCCGCGCAGAGCAGCGGCGTCGAGTTCACCGCGCAGCGGTCCGACGATGCGTTCGCGGTAGTCCCGGGCAGCGGCTTCCGGATCGATTTCCAGCCCCTCCAGGCCGGGTACCGTATCGATAGCCGTGATGCGGTTGCCGATGCTCAGGCCGAACACCTGACCGATATTCGAGGCCGGGTCGGTGCTGACCAGCAGCACCTTGCGCCCCTGGTCGGCCAATCGCACGGCACTGGCGCAGGCCAGCGAGGTCTTGCCGACCCCGCCCTTGCCGGTAAAGAACAGAAACCGTGGCAACTCGTCGAGAAACTGCATGCTGCACTCCTGTCAGGATGGATCGGGCGACGTACCCGGTACCAGAAAGACCGGTGCCTCGTCGGTCGGCTTCTCCGCCAGTTCAGCCGCCGTCAGGCGGGCGTAGATCTCGAAGCGCCGCCAGGGTCTCGATACGGTCCTTGAGCTGGTCGCGCACCTGGCGGAAACGGTCACGCCGCTGGTCGTCGGTTTCACCCGGCAGTAGCCGGGCCGGGTCAGGCAAGGGCCAGTGCAGGCGCCGCGCCTGGCTCGGCACCACCGGACAGACCTCTTCGGCGCATAGGGTCACGACGGTGTCGACGGTCGACCAATCGAGCGTGTCCACCGATTTGGAACGCTGATCGGAAATATCGATGCCGATCTCGGCCATCACCTCGATGGCCAGCGGATTGACCACACCCGGTTGGGAACCGGCGCTGGCCACCCCGATGTCGGACCCGAACACCGATCGCGCCCATCCTTCCGCCATCTGGCTGCGCGCCGAGTTGGCCACACAAAGAAATACAATCTGGTTCATCATATCGGCTTCCGGTTCATTTCATTCCATTCAGTATATATGCTTGAATATATATATGTATATCCATATAATTCGAGCATGAACATCAACCCTGAACAACTTTTCCGGCTGCTCTGCGATCCGATCCGACTGCGCTGCGTGTTGTTGATCCAGCGCGAGGGTTCGCTGTGCGTATGCGAACTCACCCGGACGCTGGACATGGTGCAACCCAAGATTTCGCGCCATCTGGCCATGCTGCGTAAAGGGGGGCTGCTGCTGGATGAACGCCGCGGCCAGTGGGTGCATTATCGGCTGCATCCGGAGCTGCCCGACTGGGCGCGGTCGATTCTGGCGGCCGCCGCGCAGGGTCGAGAGTCGACTCGACTTTATGAACAGGACCGTCAGCGCCTGGCGCGCATGCAAGACCGCCCTTCCCGGCTGCGCTGCGCCTGAGCCATCTCGATCAAGAATTCACGAGGACAACCACATGAGTGAACAAGTGCTGGACCAGCCCGCCAGCAGTGGCGGGTTGGGCTTTTTCGAACGCTACCTGACCCTCTGGGTGGCGCTGTGCATCGTCGCCGGGGTAGCGCTGGGACAGTTTTTGCCGATTGTTCCGGAGACGCTGGCGCGCTTCGAATACGCACAGGTGTCGATCCCCGTGGCCCTCCTGATCTGGGCGATGATCTTCCCGATGATGGTGCAGATCGACTTCGCCGCGATCCTCGAGGTACGCCGTCAGCCCAAGGGGCTGTGCATCACCACATCGGTCAACTGGCTGATCAAGCCGTTCACCATGTTCGCCATCGCCTGGTTCTTCCTGCTGGTGGTGTTCGAACCCTTGATCCCGGAACCGCTGGCGCGCGAATACCTGGCCGGAGCGATCTTGCTGGGCGCGGCGCCCTGCACCGCCATGGTGTTCGTCTGGAGTTATCTGACCCGCGGCGATGCCGCCTATACCCTGGTCCAGGTGGCGGTGAACGACCTCATCATGCTGTTCGCCTTCGCGCCCATCGTGGTGCTGCTGCTGGGGATCTCCAACATCATCGTGCCCTGGGACACGGTCGCCCTGTCGGTGCTGCTGTACATCGTGATCCCATTGGCCGCGGGGTATGCCACCCGCATCCATCTGATCAAAAAGCGCGGCATCGAATGGTTCGACAACGTCTTCCTGCGCCGCATCGCGCCGGTCACGCCGGGCGGGCTGCTGCTGACATTGATCCTGCT
>CAYMHN010000196.1:0-6847 GCA_964390235.1 uncultured Candidatus Competibacteraceae bacterium | reverse complement strand
CGGCGATCCGCGCTGCCGGATCTTCATCGTCATGGGCAAGACCGACCCGGACGCGCCCACCCACCAGCAGCAGTCGATGGTGCTGGTGCCACGCGACACCCCCGGCGTGACCATCGAGCGGATGCTGACGGTATTCGGCTACGATGACGCCCCGCACGGCCATGCCGAGATCAGCTTCGACCAGGTCCGGGTACCGGTGGAGAACCTGCTGCTGGGCGAAGGGCGCGGTTTCGAGATCGCCCAGGGTCGGTTGGGACCGGGCCGGATACACCACTGCATGCGCTCCATCGGTGCCGCCGAACGGGCGCTGGAGATGCTCTGCCAGCGGGCCTTGAGCCGCGAAGCCTTCGGCCGCAAGCTGGCGGAAATGGGCGCGCTGCGCCACGACATCGCCCGCTCGCGGATCGAGATCGATCAGGCCCGACTGCTGACCCTGCACGCCGCCCACAGGATGGACACGGTCGGCAACAAGGCGGCCCGCCGCGAAATCGCCATGATCAAGGTGATCGCCCCCAATGTCGCCCTGCGGGTCATCGACCGCGCCATACAAGTCCACGGCGCTCTGGGTGTGAGCCAGGATACCGGCCTGGCCGCCGCCTGGGCGCTGCAACGCACCCTGCGCCTGGCCGACGGCCCGGACGAGGTGCACCTGGAAAGCATCGCCAAGCTGGAGCTGCGGCGGTATGAGTGATGAGCACCCCGACTACTTTGCCAGATGTTGAAGCAGCAAGGTATTGACCCGGTTGGCCGCCTCCATCTGCACCATGTGGCCAGCCTTGTCGATGATCTCCACCGTGGCGCCGGCCGGGGCGTGTTCGGCGTGCGCGGCCGGAATGATCCGGTCCTCCCGGCCCCAGATCACCAGCAGCGGCTTGCCGGCCGGGTCGAAACCCTCGCCGGGTCGGCTGCGCTGCCGGGCGCCGTCGAACAGGCCCTCGGCCAGCGAGCGCAGCGCCCGGTCTACGCCGTCGAGGCGCTTGAACTTGAGCAGGTCCTCCAGCAGCTGGCGGGTGACCAGCTTGGGGTCGGCGAACAGCTGCTCGGCGTGGGGCTTGAGTTCGCGGCGCGAATTGGCGGCCACGAAGCCGTCGATGTAGCCGCGGTTGATGCCCTGGCCCAGACCAGCGCTGCCGATCAGGGCCAGGGATTGCACCCGCTCCGGCACCTCGCGCGCCAGTTGCAGGGCGATGGCGCCACCCAGGGAATGGCCGATCAGATGCGCTCGTTCGACGCCGACCGCGTCCATGAACGCACGGACACTCGCCACCAGGCCGGCCAGCGAGGGATCGCCCGGGGTCTTGTCGGACTGGCCGTGGCCGGGCAGGTCCAGGGCGTGGACGGTATGGTGATCCGCCAGCGCCTGGATATTGAACAGCCAGTTGTCCAGATCGCCGCCGAAGCCGTGGATCAGCAGCACGGTCTGGCCGCCCTCGCCCTGGCGAGTGTAGCGCAGTCGGTGTCCGCCGGCCTCGATGAACTGGTAGGCCGGGCCGGCGTCCTCCTCGTCGCCGGATGGCGGCGTGAAGCTGGCGTTGAACTCCTCGATGTAGCGGTCGATGTCGGTATCCGGCACCGCGGGGTCGGCCAGCACCGCCAGCAGGCCGCCGACCGGGTACACGGTATCCGCTTGCGCGACGATGCGGCGCAGGTGGCCGGTGTCGGTGGCTTCGACGCTGCCGGCGATCTTGTCGGTCTCGACTTCCAGGATTTCGTCGCCAACCTTGAGATCAGTCCCTTCCGCCACGGTCCACTCGACCACCCGGCCCTCGCTCATCGACAGGCCCCATTTGGGCATCACGATGGGGGTGATGGGGGAATCGCTCACGGTCATCTCCTCAGCGGGTCACGGCGCGCACCGCCTCGATGATCCGCGCGGCGTTGGGGATATAGGCATCCTCCAGACTCGGCGTGAACGGTACCGGGGTATGCGGCGCGGTGACCATGCGCACCCCCGCCTTGAGGTCGTCGAAAGCTTCCTGGGCGACCAGGGCGACGACATCGGTGGCGATGCTGCAACGCGGGTTGGACTCGTCCACCACTACCAGCCGGCCGGTCTTGGCCACGCTCTCCAGAATCGTGTCCTCGTCCATCGGCGAGGTGGTGCGCAGATCGATGATCTCGCACTGGATGCCGTCCTTGGCCAGCTGTTCGGCGGCCTCCAGGGCCTTGTGCACCATCAGGCCCAGCGCCACGATGGTGACAGCGTCGCCCTCGCGCACCACGTTGGCCTCGGCGAAGGGGATGGCGTAGGACTCTTCCGGCACCTCGCCCTCGATGCCGTACAGGGCCTTGTGTTCGCAGAAAATCACCGGGTCGTTGTCGCGGATCGCCTGGATCAGCAGCCCCTTGGCGTCGTACGGCGTTGACGGCAGGACGACTTTCAGTCCCGGGATGTGGGTGAAGATCGGGGTCAGCATCTGCGAATGCTGGGCGGCGGCGCGGAAACCGGCGCCGACCATGGTGCGGATCACCACCGGGGTTTCGGCCTTGCCGCCGAACATGTAGCGGAACTTGGCGGCCTGGTTGTAGATCTGGTCCAGGCACACGCCCATGAAGTCGATGAACATCAGCTCGGCCACCGGACGCATGCCGCAGGTGGCCGCGCCGATGGCGGCGCCGACATAGGCCGATTCGGACAACGGGGTGTCCATCAGCCGGTCGCCGTGCTTGGCGTACAGCCCCTTGGTCACGCCCAGCACGCCGCCCCAGGCATCGGCTTCCCCCGGACTGCCGGTGCCGCCGACGATGTCCTCGCCCATGACGATGACCGAGGGGTCGCGGGCCATTTCCTGGTCCAGGGCTTCGTTGATCGCATCGCGAAAGGTAATCTTGCGGGCCATGATGTGTTCCTCCCGGCTCAGTAGGTGACGTAAACGTCGGTCAGTAGTTCGGACGCGGCCGGCGCGGGTGCCTCCATGGCCTTGGCCACGGCATCGTCGATCAAGGCCAGCACCTCGCGGTCGATGGCGGCCATCTCGTCGGCGGTGATCACGCCGGCGCTCATCACCCGCTGGGCGAACAGCTTGATGCAGTCGCGCTCGTTGCGGATGGCCTCGACCTCGCCCTTGGCGCGGTAGGTCTGCTGGTCACCCTCGAAGTGGCCGAAGAAGCGCACCATCTGGCATTCCAGCAGGGTGGGACCGCCGCCTGCCCGAGCGCGTTGCACCGCTTCACCGGCGGCCTCGAAGACGGCGAAGAAATCGGTACCGTCCACCGATACCCCGGGCATGCCGAAACCGCTGGCCCGGTCCAGATAGCTGTCGCAGCTGACCGCCCAGTCGGCCGAGGTGGATTCGGCGTAGCCGTTGTTTTCCACCACGAAAATCGCCGGCAGGTTCCAGACCGTGGCGAGATTCAGGCTTTCCAGGAACGTGCCCTGGTTGGAGGCGCCGTCGCCGACGAAACTGATCCCCACGCCGCCGGTCTTTTGCAGCTTGGCGGCCAGCGCCGCGCCGCAGATCAACGGGGCGCCGGCACCCAGAATGCCGTTGGCGCCCAGCATGCCGACGTCCAGTTCGGCGATGTGCATGGAGCCGCCCTTGCCGTGGCAGCAGCCGGTCTGCTTACCGAAGATCTCGGCCATCATGGCGTGCGGATCGACGCCCTTGGCGATGCAATGGCCGTGGCCACGGTGGGTGCTGGCGATCTTGTCGTCACGGCTCAGGTGACTCATGATGCCGGTGGCGGCGGCCTCCTCGCCGGCGTACAGGTGGACGAAGCCGGGAATGCCGCCCTTGGCGAATTCCACATGCACCCGCTCCTCGAATTCGCGGATGGTGCGCATGGTGCGATACGCTTGCAACAGTTCATCGCGGGACAGGGGAAACGGATTGTCGCTCATTGATCAATCTCCTCCGGGGGTGGTACGACACAGCAACTGCTCACGCGCCGCGGCCTGCATCACGCGAGGCACGTCGATGGTGAACAGTCGATCCAAGCGCAGGCTGACCGTCACCCGGTCGGTCGGCGCGAATTCGATCTCGCGTTCGCCATCCAGGGCAATGGCCCCGGCGGCGGTTTGCAAGGCGTAGGGTCGGTCCGGCTCCAATCGTCGATGATCGACAATGCCGACCGGGCTGACCATGCCGGGACCGATGGGCGCGATCAGTACCTGACGAGCCTGCCCCGGCGGTGTCAGCAGCACATGCAGGCCGGCCGGCTCGGCGCGATCCACGGGATCGAGCAGACCGGCGATGGCCGACATGCCGATCGATTCAGGCGCCGCGAAGGTCACGAACAGCTCGCGGAAATTATCGGTGCGCCACAGCGCCCGGGCGCCGACGTAGCGTTCGCTGGTGATGGCCACATCGACCAGGGCCAGATCGCGTTGCACGCCCTCGTTGACCTCCACTTCCAGCACCTTGTTGGCCCGCAGCGCCTGGCCAGCGCTCACCGCTCCGCTGGCATACAGACCCACGGCCAGGCCGGTGATGGTCGGCTCGCGCAGTTCGGGAAAGGCGTTATTGGTACCGGTGGACAGGCCGGCGATCGGCGTGCGACCGCAATAGCGGGCCACCGCTCGGCTGGTGCCGTCGCCGCCCAGCACCACGATGGCCTTGACCCCGGCCTTGACCATGCGCTGTGCGGCGCGAAAGGTATCGTGCACGGTGCCGCTGACCGGCATGTCCAGGAATTCCACCTCGGGCCAGGGCTGACGGTCGAGATTGCGCTCGCGCACCAGTGCGCGACCCAGCAGTCCGCTGATGCCGCCCTTGTCGGGCATCATCAGGACATGGCGGATACCGGTGGCGCCCAGGGCGGCCAGCACCCGCAGCACGATGTTGGCGCGGTCGGCGATCTGCAAGCCGCTGGCATTGGCCACCAGCCGGCGGATGTCGCGGGCCGATACCGGATTGGCGATAATCCCCACGCTGGTCACGGGGTGCAATTCCTCTCCTCCTGGTCGTGCGGATTATTATGGCACGAATGACGCTACCGAACCGTAGGGGTGCGCACCCTGTAAAATGGTGATTTCAGCATCGAGTAGACCCCATGACCGACGAGCAACTGACGCCGATACGCAGCGGCCATGACTTCGACAGGGACCGACTGGCGGCTTATCTGGCCGTTCACCTGCCCGACTTCCGGGGGCTGTTGCGCGTGCGTCAGTTCGAGGGTGGCCAGTCCAACCCGACCTTTCTTCTGGATACGCCCGGCGTGGATACGCCCGGCGTGGATACGCCCGGCGTGGATACGCCCGGCAAGCGCTATGTGCTGCGCAAGAAGCCGCCCGGCGAACTGCTGCCCTCGGCCCATCTGATCGAGCGCGAGTACCGGGTGATGGCGGCGCTGGCCGGCACTGGTGTACCCGTTCCCAAGGTGTACCTGCTGTGCGAGGACGACGCCGTGATCGGCACACCGTTCTTCGTGATGGATTACGTCAGCGGCCGGTTGCTGCGTGATCCTGCCCTGCCCGGCCTGGCACCGGAACAGCGACCGGCGGTGTTCGATGCCCTGATCCGCACCCTGGCGGCGCTGCATACGGTCGATGTGGATGCCGTCGGCCTGGGCGATTACGGCAGACGCGGCGGTTACGTGGCGCGCCAGATCAAACGCTGGAGCCAGCAGTACCAGGCCACCGAGACCGAGACCATAGCCGCCATGGACCGGCTGATCGAATGGCTGCCGGAGCACATTCCCGCCGAGGACAGCACGGCGCTGGTTCACGGAGACTACCGTATCGACAATCTGCTGTTCCATCCCGACCGGCCCGAAGTGTTGGCGGTGCTGGACTGGGAACTGTCCACCCTGGGCCATCCGCTGGCCGATCTGGCCTATGCCTGCATGGTTTACCATGTCCGCTTGCCGGACGGTTACCTGGGCGAGGTGGCCGGTCGCGACGGGATACCGACCGAAGCGGACGTGGTGGAGTGCTACTGCCGCTACAGTGGCCGGGACGGGATTCCGGACTGGCCGTTCTATCTGGCGTTCTCGCTGTTCCGCTATGCCGCCATCGTCCAGGGCGTGCATTATCGGGGGCTACAGGGCAATGCCAGCTCGCAGCGCGCCGACGCTTACGGCGCGCTGGCACGGACCGCGGCCGGGAAAGCCCGGGAACTGGTCAGCTGAGCGGGGAATCGGCAGAGCTGAGATCGGGTTCGCCACTGCGTTCGAGCATGATCGCACGGGCGGCGGCTGACAGCCGGGCCGCCGCCGACCAATCGTCACCGTCGGGCAGCAGGGGAGCACCGATCTCCACGACCAAGGACGCGCGGCGCGGCAGCCACAGACCGGGTGGTAGCGCCAAGCGGGTACCGCTCAGGGTCACCGGTACCACCGGCAAACCGGCCCGCGCCGCCGTGACGAAAGCTCCCATGCGAAACGGCAGCAAGCCCGGCGAACGGGTAAACGTGCCCTCGGGGAAAAAGACCAGGGCCGCGCCGCTCGCTGCGGAATCCGTCAGCCGCTCGGCCTCGGCCACACTCTGACGACGGTCGAAGCGCTCCACGAACCTCACCCCCAACCGCTGCAAGGGCCAGCGCAACAGGGGATTGCCGGCCAGTTCACGCTTGGCGATGAACCCGAAGGGTCGCGGCAGCGCCGCCGTCAGCACCAGGGCATCCAGATAGCTGGCATGGTTGGCCACCAGCACACAGGCGCCGCGCGGCAAATGCTCCTGCCCACGAACGGTCAGCGACATACCGGTCAGCCGCAGGGCCAACCGCAGCACGCCACTCACCGCGCTCCAGCGCCGAGCCTGCCCCGGTACCAGCATCGCCAGCAACCACAGCGGCACCAGCAGCACCCCGCCAATCAGCCAGGCGTAACTGCCATACACGCGCTCAGCGAGCTGCGCCAGATTGCGCCGAACTTCGTCAACACCGCGGTGGAGATCGTCAAGGCGTCG
>CAYMHN010000195.1:0-6856 GCA_964390235.1 uncultured Candidatus Competibacteraceae bacterium | reverse complement strand
GCTTGAACCGTAGGGTGCGCACCGCGCACCATCAAGGGTCGGTGCGCGGTGCGCACCCTACGCCGCCGATCGCAACTTGATCCCCGCCTGGCACAGCAGCCAGTCGCGCAAGGCGATCAGATTGGGCTGCGCCGCATTGGCCTGCGGATAAACCAGGTAATAGGCCTGGGTAAGGTCCAGGCGCGGTCCGAACGGCACCACCAACCGACCGGCAGCGATATCGGCCGCCGCCAGCGGCTCCAGGCTCAGCACCACGCCTTGTCCGTCTATGGCCGCCTCCAGGGCCAGCGCCACCTGATTGAAATGCAGCCCCCGTTCGGCATCGACCCCGGTCACGCCGGCGCTGCCCAGCCAGCTCGCCCAGTCGGGCCGCCCCTCGTAGTCGGTGTCGTCATGCAACAAGGTGTGATGGACCAGGTCATCGGGTGTGCGCAGCGGGTGTTTGCCTTTCAGCAGGCGTGGGCTGCATAGCGGTACCGCCTTGACCTCCAGCAGCTTGATCGCCTCGCAGCCCGGATGCTGGCCGCGACTGAAGGCGATCGCCATGTCGATGGCGAGTCGCTGGAATTGCTCGCTGCTCAGGCTGCTGCGCACCGGATCATTGCCGATCAGCTGATCGCTGGCCGCCAGCCGCATGTCGATTTCCGGGTGGGTGGCGGCGAAGCGGTGCAGCCGCGGCACCAGCCATTTGGCGGCGAACGAGGGGGGCGTCCATACCGTCAGCGTCGCGCGCGCGCTCTGCGCCCGCATCCGCTGGGTGGCTTCGGTCAGTTGGTTGAAACCGTCCCGTAACTGCGGCAGTCCGGCCTGGGCCGCCGCGGTCAGCGCCAGTCCACGCGGCAGGCGCTGAAACAGTACCACTTCCAGCGCGGATTCCAGCGATTTGATCTGCTGGCTGACCGCGGCCGGAGTGACATGCAATTCCTGCGCGGCCTTGGTCAGGCTCAGGTGACGGGCCGCGACCTCGAAGGTGCGCAGGGCGTTGAGCGGGGGTAAACGGTCGGCCATGGGTGTACTCGTCATGTAGAAAAGCTTAACCATATTGCAACAAAAAATAGTTTGCTGCAATGCACAATATTTTTTACCATAGTTGTCAATTTCAAGCAATTGAATAATTTATCTAGCAGCAAAATATTTGCTGATAAATTCAGGATTCAATTCTACATGACTGAGGTTAAGCGATTATGAAAGCTTTGGGAAATCGTATAGGAACGGCGCTGTTCCGTTTTGGTGCCAGTCTGGCCCGTTCACGGCTGCGCCGCGAACTGATGCTGGTCGATGAGCGGCGCCTGATCACCAATACCGGCATGACCCGGCAGATGCTGGTCGACAGCGTGCGGATACGGCTGGCGGAGACCAACCGGTTTGCCGATCCGCCGGCGGGTAATGATGAATTCCCGCTGGAACTCCGGGCCGCCTGAGCACCTTGACTATTTGACACCAGGCAACGCCTGGAGGCCAAGGATGGCCACCCCTCTTCGCGTCATTTCCCTTGCGATTTGCAATACCGGGTGGGCCTCACCTTGCGAATCACAATCCGGCGCATCTCAAGATTAATTTATAAATTATTGATAAATAAAGTAATAAATTGCGACCGGGATTGGCATGAATCCTGACACAGATTAGTGACGTTGAATCAATCACAAAGGAGACATCATGTTCGGATGGGCAATCCTGTTTCTGATCGTAGCCATTGTCTCGGCCCTATTCGGTTTCACCGGAATCGCCGGTGTCGCGACCAATATGGCCTGGATCCTGTTCGTGGTCGGATTGATCCTGTTCGTCCTGTTCCTGCTGTTGGGTCGGGGCCGAGCGCCACCGTTGTAGCAGGCGATAGTCAATCCGCATCCGACTTCAAATCAACTCAAGACAGGAGTAATCATCATGATCAAGACAACTACCGTACAAGCCTGGTTGCTGGGTCTGTTGCTGGCCACGGGTGTGCTGCTGGTGGGCTGTAGCGAACCCGGCCCGGCGGAACAAGCCGGCGCCGCCGTCGATGAGGCGATGGAAGATGCCAGCGAAAGCTTGGAGGAAGCCGGCGAGGCGACCAGAGAGGCCGTGGAGCGGGCTGAAGAGCAGATCGAGCAGGCAGTGGAATAAGCTCGGCGGCTGCCGGCTCAGGCCGGCAGCTCGATTTGGAACGTGGTACCTTGGCCGGGCACGGAGTGCAGCGTGATCCGGCCATTATGCTGGTGGATGATTTCTCGGCAGATGGCCAATCCCAGCCCCGCGCCATTCCCGGCGCCCGGAACTTGCACGAAAGGCTCGAAGATTCGTCGCTGCTGCGCGTAAGCGATGCCGCAGCCGGTATCGGCAATCTCGATCAGGACGCTTGTTCCCCGGCGCCGGGCACTCAGTGTCAGTTTGCCGCCCGCCGAGGTATACCGCAGGGCGTTGCTGAGCAGATTGTCGAGTACCCGCGCGAATTGATTGGGGTCGATCATGACCTCGGGCAAGCCCTCGGCCCGCTTCAGGTCCAAAGTTACCGACTGTTCCTCGGCTTCCAGGGCGAAGCGCTGCCTCGCTGCTTCCAGCAATTCACCAACGGCGCAAGATTCGCGGACCAGCGGCAGCCGGTCGGCCTGCAAGCGCGACAGATCGAACAGGTCGTTGACCAGCCGGGTCAACCGGTCCAACTCCTCGGTGACCGTATCGAACAGCTCGCGCTCGCGCGAATCGGGCGGGAACGGGCTTTTCTCGGCCAGTATGCCGATCCCCATGCGGATGCCGGTGACCGGGGTGCGCAGTTCGTGCGAGGCGCGCATCACGAATTCGTTGCGCAGCTGCTCGAAGGCCTTGTGTTCGGTGATGTCACGGATCACCATGACCGCCCCCTGGCGCTGCTCCTGCTCGCCGATAATGGGCAACACCGTGTAGCTGAGGTGCCGATTGCCGGCCGCGCTGTCGATTTGCAGCTCCCGGGTTCCCGGATTCCCTTCGCGGCTTGCCAGCCCCAGACAGTGGCGGACTTCGTCATCGATATCGGTATCGTCCAGCAGTTCACCCAACCGCATACCCTGGCATTGCGCGTTCTCGATACCGAGCTGGCGGGCGGCGATCGGATTGAGATCCCGGATGCGGCCGTCATGGCCGAAGATCACCAGTCCGTCGTCGATGCTCTGCAACACCGCTTCGCTCTGGCGCTGTTCGTGCAATACCCGCTCCAGATTCATGTCGTGGAACCGTTGCAAGGCCTGCGCCATGGCGTTGAACTGCCGGCCCAGCTGATCCAGCTCGCGGGTCGTGCTTTCCGGTATCTGGACCTGATAATCGCCGCGGGCGATGCGTTGGGTGCCGGCCACGATCTGTTGCAGCGGAGCGCTGACCCGGCGGGCGACATTGAGCGCGATCAGCAGGCTCACCAGCAGGGTGCCGAAAGCGGCGACGCCGGCCGAGTAGACGGCGGACTGGACCCGCTCGTGGGCATTCTCGCTGACCTCGAGCATGGCGTTGAAGTTGAGTTCCGCCAGCTGCTGACAGGCCCGGATCACGTTCTGGAAGGCATCGACCACATCGGGTTGCCAGGGGTAGAGACTGGCCCAGCGCTCGCGGTCGGCGATCAGTTCATGCAACCGGTTGTAGCGTTGTTCTATGGTCTCCAACACGGCGAATTCGCCCGGCAGGGCGATGCTGGCATCGGCTAGCGCCAGCCAGTCCCGGAACCGACCATCGGCGCGTGCCAGGCTGTTCTCCAGATCGTGGTCGGGGTTGAGCAGCTGGCGCAGGATGGCGTTCTGCTGTTCCTGCACCGCCTGGACCATGCGCTCCGCGGCCTGGATCGAGGTGTAGTGGTTGTTGACGATATGCTTGGGCGAGGCACCCAGGGCCATCACTCCGGCCAGTAGAAAGCCGTAGCCGATGACCACGGTGGCCAGCACCACTGCATAGCCGATCAGCAGGCGGGTGCGCAGCGGTAGTGACTTAGATGCCATACTGCTTGCGCTTGCGCCACAGCGTGGAAGGATCGATGCCCAGGGTGTGCGCGGCGACCTCCAGGGTGGGACTGATGGCGACGATGCGGGCGATATGGGCGCGTTCCAGTTCCTCCAGGCTGAGCGGATCGCCGGCCCGCGGGCGGACCGATGACCCATCCCCTTGGCCTTGCAAGTTCAGCTCGCCCGCGCCGATAGTGGCCGATTGGCCCAGGATGACCGCGCGTTCGATGACGTTCTGCAGCTCGCGGATATTGCCCGGCCAAGCGTAGCCGCGCAGCGCCGTGGTGGCGGCCTCGTCGAAGCCGCGCGCCGGGCGCCGGTAGTCGGCGGCGAACCGGACCAGAAAGCGCTCGCCCAGAGCCGGGATATCCTCGGGTCGCTCGCGCAGCGGTGGCAGTTCCAGGGTGATCACATTGAGCCGGTAGAGCAAGTCTTCGCGGAATTCGCCGGATGCCACCAGGGCGCCGAGATCACGATTGCTGGCCGCGATCAGTCGCACGTTGGCGCGCCGGGTTACCGGGTCGCCGACCCGTTCGTATTCGCGATCCTGCACGAAGCGCAGCAGCTTGGGTTGCAAGGCCAGCGGGAAGTCGCCGATCTCGTCGAGAAACAGCGTGCCGCCCTCGACCTGGCTGACCCGCCCCTGGGTGGTCTCGGTGGCCCCGGTGAAGGCGCCCTTGCGGTGTCCGAACAGTTCGCTCTCCAGTAGTTCGGCCGACAGCGAAGGACAGTGCAGCACCGCGAAATTAGCCCTGGCACGGGCGCTCCAGCGGTGGATGGCGCGGGCGATCACCCCCTTGCCGGTGCCCGATTCACCGCGGATCAGCACGGTGGCGTCGGTATTGGCCACGCTGCGGGCCATCTCCAGGACCTGCTTCATCGCCGGACTGGCGCTGTCCGGCTCGGCGTTCTCGCTCCGTTCATCCAGCTGACCCTCCAGATTGGCCAGGCGCAGTTCCAGGCGCCGGGCTTCGAGCTGTTTGCGGGCCGCCAGGCGCAACTGCTCGGGCGAGCAGGGCTTGGCCAGATAGTCCGAGGCGCCCTGCTGGATGGCCTGTACCGCGGTCTCGATCGAAGAGTAGGCGGTGATGATGACCACTTTCATCCACGGCGCGCGGGTCAGCAGTTCCGGCAGCAGTTCCAGGCCGGAATGCTCGCCCAGGCGCAGGTCCAGAAAGCACAGGTCGAAGACCTCCTGCTCGACCAGGGTCAGGGCCTCGTCGGCCCCGCGGGTCGCCACCACCCGATGGCCGGCATCTTCCAGACAGTAGCGGAAGGTCTTCAGAATGGCGGCTTCGTCATCCACGATCAGGATGGAGCCGCGCGGCGATTCCGCCGGATTGTTTGCCATGTTCTCGGTTCCCGGCCCTTGTAGATTGCAGCAGGGTAGCGGAAGTTTCTTTCAATTTGCAATGCACGATACCAGGTTATGGTTCTTAGATAATTGATAAATAAGTAAAAAATAATGGCATGGAAACTGTATATCACTAACTGCCAACGCAAACCAATGAGGAGGCGATATGTTGAACAAACGACTTTTCCTTACCGCCATTATGTTGAGCGGTGCCATGGGCATGGCCGCGCTGGCCGAACAGCATGAGGCTGTACCGGCCGATGACCCGCTGCTTGAAGAACAGGTGACGGATGAAGCTGCGCCAAGCGATCCGATGT
Organism: uncultured Candidatus Competibacteraceae bacterium; assembly: GCA_964390235.1. Lineage (GTDB taxonomy): Bacteria > Pseudomonadota > Gammaproteobacteria > Competibacterales > Competibacteraceae > CAYMHN01. The sequence continues at coordinate 1,247 of CAYMHN010000195.1, read as the reverse complement.
CTGAAGAACAGGTGACGGATGAAGCTGCGCCAAGCGATCCGATGTCTGAAGAGCAGCTTGCGGATGAGACCACGCCAGCCGATCTGATCATTGAAGAACAGGCTGCGGATGTACTGATCGCCAATACGGTGATGGGTACGCGCGTCTACAACGTCAACGACGAGGACGTGGGCCGGATCGAGGATCTGTTGATCGACGGCGAAGGCAGGCTGGTCGGGGCGGTACTCTCGGTCGGCGGTTTCCTGGGTTTCGGTGCCAAGCAGATCGGCGTCGCCTGGGATAAGTTGAGCTTCCATCCCCTGGAGCGTATAGCGCGGCTCGATGCCAACATCGACCGGGCCTGGCTCGAGGAAGCCCCGAATTTCAGGACTCAGGAGCAGATCGAGGCCGAACAGCAATCGTCGCAGATGCGCCAGCAACAGCTGCTTGAGCAGGAGCGGATGCAGCAGCAAGCCCCGCCAACCGCTCAGTGAGCAATTTTTTCAAGCTGCACCCACATTCCGGGGGATATCCCCCGGAATGCCCGACCGGCAAGGGAACGCCCGGAATTATCCGACAAGTGTTCGCTAGCGTACAGACTGCACGCGGGGATGCGACTATTCTATGTGTAGTGAGGGGCAGAAAACCGCTCGCTGGACCAATCGGGTCGGAAGTATAGGAGAACTGACATGTTTCATCGAATTCTTGTGACACTAATGATGCTGGGTTTTGTGGTCATGATCACGGGGTGTAACACCGTGAGTGGGATGGGCAAGGACATCGAGCGCGGTGGCCAAGCGGTTCAAGATGTGTCGGAAGACACTCAAGAGAATATGTAGTCTTCCGGAGCGCTGGAGGGGGTATCTCAGGCGCAAGGGGGATGGTCCCCCGCCCCAAAATCCTACGGTCTAATCGACCAGGAGGAAGCCCGCGAGGCCGGTATCCTGGCTTTCAACGCCGCCGATCTCAATGGCGATGGCTGGACGAGCAGGAATACTAGGCCGTGGCTGATGGTACAACTCGCCTTCCGGTGCTGGAATAGCCCACCGGGCTGGTGAAGGTGATCGTGCGCAATCCCACCGAGTAACAGGAGACTATCATGTTGCAACGTATGTTTTTCATCCTTATCCTCGGCCTGGCACTGGCCGCTTGTGGAACCACCACGTCCGAGCGGGCATTGAGCGGAGCCGGCATCGGCGCAGGCGTTGGCGCGGCCGGCGCGGCCGTCACCGGTGGCAGTATCGGCACCGGTGCGGTGATAGGCGGCG
>CAYMHN010000194.1:0-6866 GCA_964390235.1 uncultured Candidatus Competibacteraceae bacterium | reverse complement strand
GGGTTCTGTGACTGGCGTCCGTCCAGCACCAGCCGGTCGTTCAGCGGCCGAACCGCGGGGCCGTTGATGATCGGCCCCTGGAAACCGCCGGTGCCGGGCGGCACGCGGAACACGATGCCACCCTCCTCGGGGTCGCCGTCGGGTCCGGAAATGGCGAAGGAACCGGCGCCGGTCGCCGGATAACCGACCAGCGGACCGTCGATCAGGTAGAAGTCCACGGGCGTGCCGATCCGCGGCGGGTTGCCGTTCTCGTCGTTGGCGATGACGCTGACCACACGCTTGTAGGAGCCGTCGAGTATCGCCTCGCCCGAGGCCAGATTGAACGAGGATACGCCTTCGATGACAGCATTGACGAAGGGGCCGGTAAAGGTCAGCGAGGTCACCGGCAGGGTCGTGCCCACTACATTCAGACGCAGAGTGCCGCTGATCAACTGGCCACTGGCCGGGTCTTCCACCGAGGCGGTGAACGTGACCTGGCCGGGGTTGTTGTTGGCGACGAAGAACAGCTCGGCGATGCCCGAGGTGCCCTCGATTACCGCGCGCGCGAACGGGCCGGCGTCCTCGATGGTGCCGCCGGGCGGAATCGGTATGAACAGATTGCCATTCGCGCCCGCTGGAACGATGTCAACGGTGATATCACTGGGAAAGTACTTCAACTCATGATCGAAGACCTCGACGATGATCGACTTGGTGTAGCCCTTGCGCGGGTCCAACGGTTCCAGGCCGGGATTCCAATCGACCTCCGAGCTGCCATCGACCGTGCGCACGGTAACGGTAAGCACATCCTCGGGATTGGTAAACCCCCCCCGGTCACTGCTGCCCCCGCAACCCGCCAGCAACAACACCGCCAGCCCCAGACACAGGGCACTCATCATGCGTAAGGTCGAGCTGAACACGCGCGGTACTCCCTGATTCTGTACTGGTTGTTTATGTCGGATCACTGCGGCTGGCCCGGATTGACGATCTGCGGAGTCACGAAGATCAGCAGCTCGAACTTGTTGTTGAGATTGATGGTTCGCTTGAACAACCGTCCGATCGCGGGCAGATCGCCCAGGAAGGGCACCTTGTCGACATCGTTGGCCGAGATCGATTCGAATACCCCGCCCAAGACCACGGTCTCGCCATTGTCGACCAACACCTGCGTCTCGACCTCGCGGTTATTCGTTTCGACTCGCGTCTCCGTAAGCGAAGCGATATCGTTCTTGGTAACTTTCAAGTCCATGATGACGCGACCGTCCGGCGTTATCTGCGGGGTGACCGCGAGTTCAAGAAAGGCCTCCGTCGTGAATGCGCCATCCGTATCGGCTCCCCGGATGATCGTCTCGACAGTCTGGCCCTGAACGATCTTGGCTTCCTTGCGATCGGTGGTAATCACGCGCGGATTGGACAGGGTTTCGCCCCGGCCCTCGGCCTGCAGGGCCGACAGCTCAAGATCGAGCAGATAATCCTGTCCCAGAATGGCGAAGGCTATCGAGCTGCCCCCATCGACACCCAGGTTGACGCCCAGCCGGTCGGCCAATGCCGGTGCGGTGATCGGGAACGGTTGACCGGTTCCCTGAAGATTCGCGATGGCCTGATTGATGATACCCTCGTTGGCGTTAGCAGTACCGGCGATCGAGGCCAGACCGTAATCGCCGGAACGACGGAAACCGGCGATGCCCCAGCGCACCCCCAGATCCCTTCTGAAGGTATCGCTGGCAATCACGATCCGCGCATCGATCTGCACCTGTCTCACCGGTATGTCCAGGATGGTGATCAGATTTCTCACTTCGGCGATCTTGCCGGGGATATCCTGGATCAGCAGAATATTGCTGCGCGGATCGGCCGAAACCGTGCCGCGCGACGACAGCAGGGAGCGCTCATCCTGGCCACCGGAACCCTCCTTGATCAGGGCAGCGAGATCCTCGGCCTTGGCGTAGTTGATCTGGATGGTCTCGGTACGCAGCGGTTCGAGCTGCTGGCGCGTCTGCACGGCTTGGAGTTCCAGCTGCTCGCGGGCGGCAACCTCCTCGGCCGGAGCGATGTAGATCACGTTACCGTTCTGGCGCTGGGTCAGACCCTTGGTCTGGAGGATGATGTCCAGCGCCTGATCCCAGGGCACGTTCTGCAAGCGTAGAGTCAGATTGCCCTGCACGGTGTCGCTGACCACCACGTTCAGGCCGGTGAAATCGGCCAGGATCTGCAACACGGCGCGGACTTCGATGTCCTGGAAGTTCAGCGACAGCAGCTCGCCGGTGTAGACCCGTTCGCCGTCGCGCTCGCGTTCCTGGGTTTCGAAATCCTGGATCGCCGGAGCAACCTCGATGGTATAGCGGTCGTCGGTCTGATAGGCGAGAAACTCCGCCGGAATGCTGCGCTGGATCACGATGCGGGCGCCGCCGGCCTGGTTGAAGGCATCGATCAGGGTCACCGGGGTGGCGAAATCGGTCACATCGAGACGCCGCTCCTGGCCGCGCGGCAACTGGGCGCCGAAAAAATCGGCGATGATGTCATTGCCCTGCTGGCGAACATCGACGGTGATATTGGGGCCTCCCAGGCGGATATCGATCAGTGCCTCGCCGCGCGCACCGCGACGGAACTCCACGGCGCCCAGTTGGGGCGGCGCGCCGGTCACCGGGGTGGTAGCGGGGGCGCGGGCCGCGGGTCGGGTCGGGGTGGCGACGGCCGTGCCCGCGTCCAGGGTGAGCAGGATGTTATTGCCCTGTCGGCGTACCGTGTAGGGGACCACGCGGCTGAGATTGATGGCGGCGCGGGTTCGATCACTGCCCTCAAGCACCGTGACCTGCTGCACCGGGCCCTGGTTGATGGCCTGCTGACTGGCGCTGAGGCCGCTGCGCACCCCGTCGAAATCCAGCACCAACCGGGCCGGATCGTTGACCGTGAAGCTGCGCGGCTCATCGACCGGCCCGGACATCTGGAAGCGCAGCTGGACCTGCCCGCCGGGCAGGTTGGCGATATCGACGGCTTGCAGCACCGGTTGCGCCAGGGCGGTCTGCGCCACCAGCAGCAGCGCGGCGAGCAACGATCGCGCGCGTCCCGACCTCGCCCACTGCCGGTTCTGATTCTTTGTAGCGCTGTTCATCGGTCTCCCCTATTGCTCACTGAACCAGCGACAGCACGTTCGGGCGCTCGCGCCAGACACCAGTCGCCGGATCGCGGACGATTTCCTGAATCTCGACCCGATCCGATGTCACATTATAAATTTCACCAAAATTCTGGCCGATGTAATTGCCGATCCGTACCCGGTGGACGATGCCATCGGGGGCCCGGATCAGTGCCCACCGACCCTGGGTGTCCAGATCCTGGAAAGTGCCTACCAGTCGCAGCGCATTGAGCTGGTATTTTTCCAGCTCTTCCACCGGTCGATCGGTATCCGGTCGAATACCGCTGTCTACCACCGGGTCACGCCGGCTCGTCACATCGGTCACGAAGCGCGACAGCGCGAACGGATCTCTGAGCCCTTCGGCGTTGTAACTGAAAGGCAGGTAATCATTGATCTCCGGCAAGGGATTCAAGGGCTGCGGCGCTGGCTGTTGCCGGGCCTGCTGAGTGAACTGTTCCAGGTCGCGGATTTCGGCATCCATACAGCCGGTCACAAGCAGAATACCCAAAAACAGGCCGGCCCGCATCAGGGCGCTGATCGGCTCATGCCGAAAGAGCTTGGTCGGCATATTCACGGCGTCACATCCTTGCGCTCGAGTTCAACGTGCCGCCTCCTCGGTCTCCAGGTACCGGTAAGTCTGCAACGTAGCATCGATGGTCAGATTGTCGATGTTGATTTCGGTCAGCGAACGGTTGCCGGGCACGGTCAGCGTGGCGTTTTCCAGGGTCACGATCCGCTCCATGGCCGAAATGCTGCTGATGAAGGCTCCGAACTGGTGGAAGCTACCGGTGGCACGGATTGCGATCGGCACCACGGCGAAGAAATCCTGGCGCCGTTCGCCTGCGGGGCGGAACAGCTGGAAGATCAGGCCATTGCTCCGCCCCAGATTGGACACCTCTTCCAGCAAATCGGGCATTTCAGTGCGGGTCGGCAGTTGGCGGACCAGTTCCTCCAGCAATACCCCGAGATCAGCCAGACGCTGGCGATACTCATCCAGACTGGCGGCGATGTTCTGCTTTTGCTGGAACTCGCGCTTGAGGGCCACCTCGCGCTGCTGGCTGGCCGTGAGGTCGGATTGCAGATTCTTGATATGGAACCAGTAACCTCCGGCAACGACGGCCACCATCACGAAAGCCAGCAACAACACCCGGGCAGCCAGCGGCCAGCTGCCAATCTCGCTGAAATCAAGGTTCTGCAGATCGGATAGATTCATGGTGCTTACCCGTCGCTCCGAATCCGACTGACATCGATGTCGAACGCGCTGACCGGAAGGTCGGCGGTCAGACGACGGGTTTCGATCACCCTGAGCTGCGGTTCGCCAAACAGAGGCGACTGATCCAGCTCGCGCATGAAATCGGAGACATCATTGTTGAATCTGGCATTGCCCCGCAGATTGAAGCTTTCGGTGCGCGCCGTCATCGAGTTCAGAAAGATATCCTCGGGAACCAGTCGAACCATCTGATCGAAAGCCTGAACCATGTCGGGTCGGCTGCGCTGCAGTCGCCGGATCGCATCCAGACGGTCCATCAGCTGCTGTTCGGTGCGCTGCATGGAGAGGATTTCCTGCTCGATGCGGGCGAGCTGAGCGATTTCGTTACGCAAAAACTGGTTGCGCTGCTCCTGGGTGTCGATCAGCGTAGTCATCAGCACATGGGCACCGGCGACGGCCAGGACGGCCAAGCCCACTGCCACACCCAGACTGATGTAGAAACCACGCTGCTTGCGATCGCGTTCCCGTTGCCGCCAGGGCAGTAGGTTGATACGGGTCATTGCAGACTCCTCAGAGCCAGGCCACAGGCCACGTTGAACAGGGCGGCTTCACGCATGATCCGGGCCGTGGCCACACCGCTGCGGTTGGTGCATTCCATGGTCTCGAAGGGGTTGGCAATGACCACCGGTACACCAACCCGCTGGGCAATGGTCTTGTTGATATCGACCACCAGGCCACCTCCACCCAGCACCATCATGCCGTTCACCGAATTATACTGACTGGAAGAGTAGAAGAACTGCAAGGCATTAGCCACCTGTTCAGCCACCGTCGCGCGAAACGGGGTCAGCACCCGAGTGTCGTAATCGGCTGCCAGTTCACCCGTGCGTTTGGCAATTTCAGCACGATCCTTGGGTATCTCATAGGTCTCGGCGATCGCCTGGGTCAGCTGATCGCAGCCTATCGCCTGTTCGCGGCTGAAGATCACCTGCTCGCCCTGGAGCACATAGACCGTGGTCACGGTGGCACCGATGTCGACCATGGCCGTACGCAGACCGCTGAGACGAGCGCCGAGATCCTTGTCACTGGTATCGGCAAAGTATAGGTGACGACTCAGTCGAGCAAAGACATTTTCCAGGGCATAAGCCTCAACATCGACTACCTCGACGGTGAGCCCGGCGTCTTCCAGAATGGCTTCGCGGATATCGACGTATTCGCGACGGGTGGCGACTACGACGACGTCCTGCTGGTCACGGGCATGGCGTGAAATCCCGCGGGCCTCGAAGTCCAGATAGACTTCCTCCATGGGATAGGGGATGTAACGGGACGCTTCAGCCTCGACCGAGGACTCGATCTCGCTGCTACTGTAATCGACCGGCAGCTGGATGGTACGGGTGATGACACTGGAGGTGGGTATGGCAACCGCCGCATGCTTGAGACGGGTACCGGAAGCCTTGCAGGCTTTTTTGATCGCCGTGGCGATCGCTTCGGTATTGGCCGGCTGGCGGTCTTCCATGTCCCCCTCGCGCAAGGTTTCCAGGGCCACGGCTTCCACTCGGGGTTGCTCCCAGTCAGCGCCCAGTTCGACCAGTTTGACTGCCGACGGACTGATGTCGATACCCAGCAGACGATGCTTTTTCCCGAACACTGGCAAGATTCCTCACTATTTATGCCATTTTAACGTGTCAGCCCCGCGGTTTACAGCTAAAGTGGTCAATATCTCTGGAACCCATGCATGTTGCTATTGTACCAATTAGCAACAGTTTGCAGCTTTTGTACGACACAAGCAATCAATAATCCGACCGGAGCAATGGCCATGGGCAGTCATCGACGCGACGACCGAATCAGAAACCTGCTGGCCCAGGAATGCGCCAAGATAATGGCCGAGGAAGGGGTCAAGGACTACAAGCTGGCCAAGCGCAAGGCGGGGGACCGTCTCGGTGCCCTCAGCCGCACGTCCATGCCCAGCAATGCCGAGATCGAGCAGGCTCTGCTGGATTATCAGCGCTTGTTTCAGACCGAGGAACTCGAGTACCTGCGCGACTTGCGGACTGTCGCGATCGAGGTCATGGGCTTTCTGGACCAGTTTCAGCCCCGCCTGGTCGGGCCGGTGCTCAAGGGGATCATCAGCCCTGCGCCGGAAATCCACCTGCATGTGTTCGCCGATACCTTGGAAGAGGTCATGCTGTTCCTGATGGAATATGGCATCCGCTTCGACAACTCGGAACGGCGTCTGAAGGTGGGGGGCGATCGTTACGAATACTATCCGGTGCTGAGTTTCACGGTGGACGACATCCTGTTCGATCTGACCGTGTTCACCGACTCGGGGGTACGAGAGGCGCCGAAGAGTCCGGTGGACGGCAAACCGATGCGCCGTGCCGATGTGACAGCGGTGCGCGAGCTGAACCGCCAAGCATAATCCATACCGGATGGTGCGCGGTGCGCACCCTACTGAATCGACAGACATGAAAAACCCCCATCCATGGGGATGGGGGTCAGGAATAGGCGCCTGGCGATGACCTACTTTCGCATGGGGAGGCCCCACACTATCATCGG
>CAYMHN010000193.1:3480-6884 GCA_964390235.1 uncultured Candidatus Competibacteraceae bacterium | reverse complement strand
TCCGTCCAGCCCCAGCCAGCGGCTGACCGGCTCGACGCCGGCGGGTCGGTGCAGATTGAGCAGCAGATGGCGCAGCCACAGCCGCAAGCGATCCCGGGGCTTGATGGTGGCTGGGCGATAACCGATCAGACCGGCCTCGGTCAACTGACCCAGACGGCCGTGCAGGCGCAACTCACCCAGGACATGGTCGATCTCGATGGGGTCGCGCGGCACACCGCGCAGCAGGCGACGCACCCGGGCGGTGAAGCGCAGCATGCCGGACCACTCGCTATCGAACAGGTTACTGCCGACCTGGCCATGCGGCAGCAACCCCTGGGCACGAGCCAGCACATGGGCCCGCTCGGCCGCCATGCCAGACAGTTGCCAATCCAGTATCCGCTGGTACAGCTCGTAACGCTCCAGGCCGTTGAGCACGAAGGGTTCGCGGCCTGCCAGTACCTGCTCGTCCAGTTCCAGGTGTAACCCCAGTCGCTCTCGCAGCAGGAACTTCACCGGATGCTCGAAGAACCGCAGCAGCTGATCCGGACTCAGCAGCTGTGCGGGCTCGGGCGGCGGCAGTGACTGATCCAGGAACGGCGGGGCGGCACTGCGTTGACCAGCCGCGCGGCGGCCGAGTTCGGCCAGCTCACTCGAATAGCTGAACAGCTCCGGGTGTCGTCCATCGAAATAGTGCCGGCTGAACGGTTGTAGTGGGTGCTCCACGGTGATCCGCTGCCGTATCGAGCCCGCATTTGCCACCACCGTGAACCCCTGTTCGATCACTTCGAGCAATTCGCTGACCAGCACCGAGGGCGGAAGTTCGGCATTGTCGCGGATATCGCGCCCGACATGGCTGAGGTAGAAACACCGCCGGGCAGACAGCAAGGCTTCGAGAAACAGGTAGCGATCGTCCTGGCGCCGCGAGCGATCGCCCTTGCGATAGTTCTGGCTCATCAGGTCGAAATCCACCGGCCGGTGCGGGCGCGGATAACTGCCGTGATTCATGCCGATCAGGCAGACCACTTCAAAAGGGATACTGCGCATCGGCACCATGGTGGCGAAAGTCACCCCACCAGCGAAGAAACCTCCCGAACCGGCCTGCTCGGCCAAGGCGCGGTTCAGCGCGGCGCGCACCACGGCCAGCGGCACCGGATTCTCGAACCCGGCCTGCGCGGCATGGGCGGCGAGTCTGTCCAGGGCGCCGCGAACTTCCTGCAACTCGCCCGACTGGGCGTCCGGCGGGTCGAAGAACCGATCCAGCCAGCCCCCGATCAACCGGGACCACTCGCCCAGCGGCCGATCGCGGGCGATCTCCTCGCGCAGAGCGAACAGCCCTTCGGCGAAGGATTGCAAGCGCCCCAGGGTCTGCACCGCACTGCCCTCGACGGCGTCGTACGGCAATACCTCGTACCACATCCGTGTACCCCCGCCGGGCAGGGCATGCCCCAGCAGCAGGCGCTCCAGCCCGGCCCGCCAGCTGTGCTCTCCGGTCGCCGGCAGCTCGAAGCGAACCCGGTCGGCGGCATCCACGCCCCAGCGGATTCGGGTCTGTTCCAGCCAACCGCGGATCAGTCCCAGATCGGTACCGTCGAGATCGAAGCGGCGGCGGACCGCGTCCAGTTCCAGAAACCCCAGCACCTGGTCGACCGGATAGCGACCGCGCCCCAGTTCGAACAGCTGCTGGACCGCCTCGACCAGTGGCCGCTCGGCCCCGGGCCCGCGGTCGGCGATGCTGTAGGGGATGAAGCGAGCGCGCTCGACACTGCCGAACACCGCCTCGATCATCGGCCCATAGGCTTCGATGTCCGGGGTCATCACCACCACATCGGACGGACGCAAATCCGGATACTGCTGGAACAGGGCCAGCAGCTGGTCGTGCAGCACCTCCAGTTCGCGGGTCGGGCCGTGGCAGACATGCAGCTGCACCGAGCGGTCAGCGGCGGCAAGCGCCAGCGGCGGCTGATATCTGTCTCCGGTCCCCGACGCGCTGCGCTGATGCAGGTTCAGGATGTCCCGCTGCAAGCAGGCCAGCAGGCTGTCGCCAACCGGGGCGGTGAAATAGTCGTTCCCAGCGGCGCCCCGCTCTTCCAGCAAATCGAAGAAATCGCGCCCCTGCTTGCCCAGCGACGCCAGCAACGGGTTGCCGACTTCCAGGTACTCATCGGCCGGATCGGTGTCGCCAACCTGGCGGGCGATGTCACGCTCGGCCCGGATATCGCCCCAGTATTCCCGACAGGGGTTGAGCAGAAACAGATGCAACTCGCAATGCCCGGCCAGCAAACCCAGCAGTTCCAGCTGTTGTGGAGCCAGGGCGGACAAGCCGAACACCGACAGCCGCGGCGGCAGTCCGGCGGGAGCTTCACCCGTATTCAGCCGCTCGGCGAAGCGCAGCATCAGCCGCGCCCGGTGATCACCAACTCCGTTACTCAAGCGCCGCCAGAGTTCCGGCTGCCAGTGCTCCCCGGGTTTCAACACGGGCTGATCCTCACCCCGTTCCCAGGCCGCGATCCAGTCCGGCCGGTAGACCAGGTACTGGTCGTAGACATCGGCGACCCGGCGGGCCAGATCGTAGGCCCGGAACACATCGTCACCGCCTCTCAGATAAGCGTGCAGCGGCGCGAAGTTCTCGGACTGTTCCAGCTCGGGCAACAGGCCCAGCACCCGCCAGGTCAGTACCGGCTTGTCGAAGCTGGCGGTCTCCGGCAGCGAACCCGTGGTCTGGCGCAGCATCTGCCACAGAAAACTGGCCGGAAACGGGAATTGCATATTACTGCACACCCCCAGTCGGTCGGCCAGTTGCAGCGACAGCCAGCGCGCCATGCCGTTGCTCTGCACGATCAGGGTCTCGGGCTGGAACGGGTGGCCCACCGGCTCGGCCAGCACCCCGGCCAATACCTCGACCAGGGTTTCCAGCCGGTTGCTGTCGTGGCGGATCAGCATCGCTCAAGCCGCCGCGCGCGTCTCGTCCATGTACCCGTGCTCGGCCCAGTCCGGGTCGAAATGCGGCGACTTGGCGGGAATCTTCACGTACTCGACCAGGTCGGGAACGATGGTGTCCCGCCACAACTGATCGATCAGGCGCTGGGCGCGCGGTGTGTCCATGGTGGTTTCCCGGTGGTTTGTTCGGACTCCGATTGTACCCGGATCGACCTTTCCCCTGATAACCGCTGTCCATATATTCAGAACCGATGGTTCGTTCCCGAGTCGGATCGATATTGATACAGTTGCACGCCGTCTTGAATCGAGGTGATGCCATGGCCATGATCCATATCCTCCAGGAAAACCCCGAATGGACCGCGCCGCTGGTTGCCGAACTGGAAGCGCTCGGCCTGCCGCATGAGGTCTGGCAGCTCGATCAAGGCCTGCTGGATCTGAGCGTGCCACCGCCCGAGGGCGTGTTCTACAACCGCATGAGCGCGTCCTCG
>CAYMHN010000193.1:0-3470 GCA_964390235.1 uncultured Candidatus Competibacteraceae bacterium | reverse complement strand
CGTTTCGTGCAGCGTATGGTAGACGCCCTCGTCCGCATGAGCGCGTCCTCGCATACCCGCGATCACCGCTACGCCCCGGAATACACCGCCGCCGTGCTGGCCTGGTTGGAACACCACGGCCGCCGGGTGCTGAATCCGCGCCGGGCGCTGGAGCTGGAACTGAGCAAGGTGGCCCAGTACATGGCGCTGGAGACCTGTGGCATCCGCACCCCGCGCACCGTCGCCGCGGTCGGGCGTAACCAATTGCTGGACGCGGCGCAACGCTTCGACGGCCCGTTCATCAGCAAGCACAACCGCGCCGGCAAGGGACTGGGGGTATGGCTGTTCCACAGCGTGCAGGAGCTGGAAGACTATCTCGACAGCTCCGATTACCAGCCCTCGGTGGATGGCATCACCCTGCTGCAAGACTATATCCAGGCCCCGCGGCCGTTCATCACCCGGGTCGAGTTCATCGGCCGCGAATTCCTCTACGCGGTGCGGGTGGACACTTCCGAGGGCTTCGAGCTGTGTCCGGCCGATGCGTGCAGCACCGAGGGCGCGTTCTGTCCGAGCAGCGGCAATGACAAGTTCACCATTCTCGACGGGTTCGATCATCCGCTGGTGGAACGCTACCGTCGGCTCATGCACGCCGAGGGCATCGACGTGGCGGCCTTCGAGTTCATCACCGACCGCAAGGGGCGGGACTATACCTACGACGTCAACACCAACACCAATTACAACCCCAGGGCCGAGGCGAGCGCAGGTCGGTCGGGCATGAAGGTGCTGGCCCGCCATCTGGGCGCCGAACTGGCACGCTCCGGACGCTCGGATCGGAGCCGGGTGGCGCTGGCCTGAATCAAACCCCGTAGAGAAAGATCACCCCCAGCCCGGCCGGCAGGGCCAGTAGCCGGCGCCAAGGCCGGCTCGGTTCGCCGATCACGGCATAGGCCAGCAACAGCAAGCCGAAGCCCACCTTGAGCGTCGCCGCCAGGGCCGACAGCGGATCGCTGGCCAGTTGCAACAGGGCCGGATTGGCGATGAAACCCAGCGGCACCACGAACAGGCCCAGACCCAGGCGCAAGGCGGTAGCCGCCACCGGCAGCCAGGGAGTTTTCGCGATCCCGGCGGCGATGAACACATTGCCGCAGACCGGGGGGGTGATGGTGCACAGCAGCGCGTACCAGAACACGAACAGATGAGCGTACAGTTCGGGTACCCCCACCGCCACCAGGGCCGGCCCGGCCACCGCCACGCAGATGATGTAGGCCGCGGTGGTCGGCAGTTCCATGCCCAGCACCAGGCTGGCCAGTCCGGTCAGCAACAGCACGGCCCACAGCTCGCCGCCGGACAGGGACAGGATCAGCGAAGTGAGCTTGACCCCCAGACCGGTCATGTTGAACACCCCGACGATGATGCCGGCGCAGATGATCACCGCGGCGATCACCGCCACCTGTTGCGCCCCGTTGACCAGGGCCTGTTCGGTGCGCAGCAGCCAGCCACGCAGCGAGGGCGCGCCGTCGTCGCCGATCGGCAGCAGCGCCCAGGCCGCCAGGGTGGCGAACACGGCGGCATAGGACAGGGTGTAGGAGGTGAACAGGATGGAACCGATCAGAATCCCGAACGGGACCAGAAAGAACGGGGCGGTGGCGGCGACCATGGCCCAGCCCGGCAGCGCCGAGCGCGGCAGGCCCTCCAGCTGGTAGCGCAAGGCGAAGACATGCACGCCGGCCCAGGCGGCGACGAAGAACAGCAAAGCCGGCAGGGTGGCGGCGACCATGATCTCGGCGTAGGGCATGCGCAGCAGTTCGGCCATGACGAAGATCCCTGCCCCCATGATGGGCGGCATGATCTGGCCCCCGGTCGAGGCCACCGCCTCCACCGCCGCCGCCAGCTTGGGCGGATAGCCGCGCCGGATCATGGCCGGAATGGTGACCATGCCGGTCGAGGCGGTATTGGCCGCCGCCACCCCGGAAATCGTCCCGTACAGGGCCGAGGACACCACCGCCACCTTGGCCGCGCCGGCCTTGAACCGCCCGGCGATCTGGGTGGCCAGGGCCATGAAACCGGTCCCGGCCCGGCCGGCCGAGATGGTCGCGCCGAGGATGATGAACAGGCTGATGGTATCCACCGAGATCCCGGTCAGCGAGCCCCATAATCCGCCTTCGGTGATGGTCAGGGTGCCCAGATAGTAGTCCAGCGGAATCCCGCCATGGCCGAAGGCGCCGGGTATGTACTCGCCCAAGAGACCATAACTCAGCACGATGGCGGCCACGGCCGGCAGCACGATCTTGATCGCCCGGCGCGCCATTTCCAGCACCACCAGCAGCAGGGCGACGGCCACCGCGTGCTGCAACCCACCCTGTAGCGCGCCGTACTGGCGCACCAGCTCCGGGCGGTTGAACACGATATAAAGACAGGCCGCGATGCCGATGGCGCCGATCAGCCAGCCGCTGAATCGGTCGCTCTTGCCCCGGGCGATCGCCACCCCGAAGAAGAACACCCAGGCCACGGCGAACGCCATGTGCAGCGGCCGGGTGACGAGATTCGGGATCAGGCCGGAAAAGGCGATCCAGAGATGAAAGCCGACGGTGAGCGTGGCGAAGGCCAGGGTGACCCAGCGCAGCCAGGTGGCCGCGCCGGTTTCCCGCGCCTCGCTCAAAGCATGCTATCCGGGAATTCCAACCCGATTTCCCGGTAATAGCGCAGCGCGCCGGGGTGCAGCGGGGTGTTCATCAGCGCCACCAGGGTCGGCGACACGCCGCCCCACCAGGCATTCTCCTCGGCCAGCCGGTCGCGCTGCTCCCAGAATGACTTGACGATGGTATAGGCGGTCTCCTCGTCCATGTCCTCGGTGGTGAACAGCCCGACCGGCACGGCCACGGTGTCCACGGGTTCGTCCTGACCGGGATAGGTGCCGGCGGCGATGGTGATCGGTCCCGACATCGGGTCCTCTTCCATGATCCGCGCCCGCTGCTCCTCGCTCAGGCTGAGGATGCGCACCGGGGTGGTGGTGGCCAGTTCCTGCAACAGCGGCACCGGATGCGAGGAACAAGTGGCGAAACCGGCCACCCGCTGATTGCGCAGCGCCGGGGCGGCGTTGTTCAGCTCGGTATCGACCAGTTCCATGTCATCGACCACGCCCAGCAGGCCGAGCACGGCCTTGGTCCGGCCCTCGCAGAAAGTACCGGTGCCACCGGGGATGAAGGTCTTGCCGGCCAGATCGGCGACCGTTGTCACGCCGGTATCGGCGCCCACCACCAGATGGATGGTGATGAACGGCACCACGGCCAGGGTGCGGATCCGCTCGTAGCCGGTCTCGCCCTCGAACTGTCCAGTGCCGGCGCGGGCCGCTTCCAGCAGGCTGGGCGGGGTGGTGAACACGAAGGCGCCGGGTCGGCGGGCGGCCTCCTTGACGTTCTGCACCGAACCCTGGCTCTCCTCCACGGTCGGCTGGATGGCGCCGTCGCTGGCGGTGCGCAGCATCTCGGCCA
>CAYMHN010000192.1:0-6901 GCA_964390235.1 uncultured Candidatus Competibacteraceae bacterium | reverse complement strand
TCCCGCTCGGCCTTGCCGGCATGCGGCCCCACCAGCATCCCGTAGCCCCCGGACTCGTTGGCCGGCTTGACCACCAGCTCATCGAGATGGGCCAGCACATAATCGCGCTGCTTGGGATCCATGCAGACATAGGTCGGGACATTGGGCACGATGGGATCCTGATCGAGATAGTATTTGATGACCTGCGGGACGAAGGCATAGACCACCTTGTCGTCCGCCACCCCGGCACCCGGGGCGTTGGCCAGCGCCACCTTGCCGGCGCGCCAGGCGCGCATCAGTCCGGGCACGCCCAGCATGGACTCGGGATTGAACACCTCGGGGTCCAGAAACGCATCGTCGATGCGCCGATAGATCACATCGACCCGGCGCAGTCCCTCGATATCGCGCATGTACACGCAGTCGTCCTCGGCGACCACCAGGTCCGGCCCCTCGACCAGCTCGGCCCCCATCTGCTGAGCCAGATAGGCATGCTCGAAGTAGGCCGAGTTGTAGATCCCCGGCGTCAGCACCACGACCTCGGGATCATCCAGCGGCCGGGGCGACAGGCTGGCCAGCATGTCGAACAGCTGCGAACAGTAATCGTCCACCGGCAGAATGGCGTAGTCGGCGAACAGCTCCGGGAACACCCGCTTCATCACCTGGCGGTTTTCCAGCAGATAGGACACCCCGGAAGGCACCCGGAGGTTGTCCTCCAGCACGTAAAGGGTACCGTCGCGGTCGCGCACCAGATCGGAGCCACAGATATGCGCCCAGACCCGGCGCGGGGGCTTGATCCCACGGCACTGCGGGCGGAAGTTGGCGGAATCGGCCAGCAGTTCGGCGGGAAACAGGCCGTCCTTGATGATGCGCTGCTCGTGGTAGAGATCGTCGATGAACCTATTGAGCGCGGTGACCCGCTGGATCAGTCCGTCGGCCACGCGATCCCATTCCCGCTTGGTGATGATCCTCGGGATCACGTCGAATGGCCAGGCGCGATCGATATTGCTGCCCTCGCTGTACACCGTGAAAGTGATGCCCATCACCCGGATCGCCAGCTCGGCGGCGTCCTTGCGCTGTTTCAGTTCACGCTCGGACAGCTCGTTCAGATAATCGCACAGCAGCTTGGCGGCCTTGCGCGGTTCTCCACGCGCATTGATCAGCTCGTCGTGAAGCCCGTCACTCTTATACTGCCGCCAGTCTAGGGTCATTGCGGTCATGGTGTTCGGCCGGTTTCATCCATCTATCGTCATGCAATGCTCGGGCCAGATGCCCGCGCCATGCGTCGCCAATCGACCGGAACATTACGGACAGCAAGGCACGGCGTCTTGTTTTGGTGCGTGTCGATGAACATGCTACCCATCATGGTGCAACATCAGTCCAGCCGCTGGACATCGACGGCCACCGCCAGCTGGTGCTCGCCACCACCGAACACCACGCCCTTGAGCGGCGTGACATCCCCGTAATCCCGGCCCCAGGCGGTGGTGATGTACTGCCGGGTCCGCATTTGCCGGTTGGTCGGATCGAAATCATACCAGCCCTGCTCCGGCACATGGACGGCAAACCAGGCATGCGAGGCATCGACGCCTTGCAGTTTGGGCCGACCGGGCGGCGGCAGAGTTTCCAGATAGCCGCTGACATAGCGCGCCGCCAGCCCCAGGGACCGCAGGCAGGCGATGCCCAGATGGGCGAAATCCTGACACACCCCGCGGCGATGCTCCAGCACCTCGGACAAGGGGGTGACGATATCGGTGGAATGCGGGTCATAGATGAAATCGGCATGAATCCGCTCGGTCAGCTCCATGACCGCTTCCAGCAACGGACGCCCGGACGGGAACGAGGGCCGGGCATAGGCCAGCACCGCCGGGTCGGGTTCGACAAACGGCGAAGGCAGGGTCAAGCCACGCGCCATGAGCCCGGCCGGGGTGAGCTGTTCCGGCCAGCTGTCGCGCACCCGATCCCAGGCCGGAGCGCTGTCCAGACCCGGCGGATCGGCGATCATGACCTCGCACTCGGTCCGAACCGTCAGCAGGGTATGGGGTGTCTCGATGGCGAAGTAGCTGACCCGATTGCCGAAATAGTCGCGCCGCTCCAGCAACTGGGCTGGCGCCGGATCGATGCGCAGCCGACCGGTCAGGGATTGTTGTCCCGGACAGTCACGCGGCATCAGATAGGCTTCATTATGGCAATGGGTTACCACGGACGAGTAATCGTAAGCGGTCCGATGCAGCACTCGGTAACGCATGCTCAGCCCTCGCCACGATAGCTGACCAACTGCCGCGGCGGATCGCTGTGCCGGAAATAGCCGCCCGCCAGGGCTTCTCCCAGCTCGCTCAGCTGCTGGTCCAACCCCTGCAACAGTTGATCCAGCGCGGGGCGGTCCTTCCCGGCCGCTAGCGTCGCGCTGTCGGTCAAGCGCAAGGCGCTCAGCGCCGCCAGTACCAGACGCGGTTCCCGCCGCCGGTAGGGCTGGCTGCCCCCCTGCCCGGGCAGCAGCCCGACATCATGCTGCAAGTGACGCAGCTGATAACCCAGCGAGCGCGGATTGGTCTCGTCCAGCAGCAGCAACTCCAGCACCGGCTCCAGCTGCAAGCCGCTACGATAGCGCCCGCGGTAAGTCATCACGCTGTCGCAGATGTGCAGCAAGGGCTCCAGCAAAGCGGCCTCTGACGGGTTGTCCACCAGGGTCAGGTGCAGCAGGCGCTCGATCTGCAGGGAGCGCTCCAGGCGCCGACCGATCATCAGAAACCGCCAACCCTGACCATGGGTCATGCTGTCCAGAGCCAATCCGCTGAACGCGGCGCAGGCGGTCAGCAGCTGATTGAGCTGTTCCAGGGCCTGGTTCAGATAATCGGTATCGGCGGACATCCGGAACGGTTCGGCCGCCGCGGGCAGGTGCAGCTGCTGCAAACCCTCGTCGACCTCGGTCAGCACCCGCCAGATGTCGGGCGAAATCCGGTCACGCACCGCTTGCGCGGCATTCAGCAGGGCATTGAGCGTGAACGCCAGACCGCCCGAGCGGCGCGGATCGAGCAGCAGACCGGTCAGTTCCTCGTCGGGTGCCCGCAGGCGCTCCGAGGCGCCTTCGCCGATGAAGCCGGGATAGGTTTCGGTCAACCCGGTCAGGGCGCGCAACAGTCCGGGCAGACAGCCCTGGTGATTGATCGTTTCATCGACTTCCAGCTCCAGCAGTTCCAGCAGGATGACCCGCAACAGCCGGATCAGGTTCTCGGAGCGTTCGGCATATCGCCCCAGCCAGAACAGGTTTTCCGCGACCCGGCTGGACAGCTCGGCGCTACCAGCCGCCGCGTGGAGCCGGTCACTGCCGGACAGCAGGCTGAGCGGACGAGTCGGCTCCGAAGCCAGCACCCAGACATCCTTGCCGATGCCACCTTCTGCGCCGCGGGGAGACTCGGCGTCACCGGCGATCCAGCCCAGGCCGCCGGGCATGACCAGGTAATCCTCGCCGGCGGCCACCACGAAACTGCGCAGGATCACTGGACGGACCTGTAGTGCGCCATTCTGCAGCACCTGCACCGTGGTCGGGGGAAACGGTTCGCGCGCCACGAACCTCCAGGGCTGGGCCCGGATATATCGGCTCAGTGCGTCACGTTGCGTCCGATCCAGCCGGCTTCCATTCCGGTGGCGGCCGGGCGCCGCCAGATCGTGGATCACCAGACGATTCAGCCGTGCCAGCACATGCGCGAGCCTATCCCCATCGCCGCACCAATGGGTGACCGGCATGGTCAGCCGCAGATCCTCGCCCAACAGCTCGCGGCACAAGCGGGGCAGATAAGCCGCCAGACCCGGATTCTCCAGCAGACTGCTGCCGATGGGATTGACCACCACGGCCTGGCGGGCGCGGACCGCTTGCAGCAGACCGGCCAAGCCGAAGGGCGAGTCCTGGCGTAGCTCCAGCGGATCGCAATCGCTGTCCGGCAACCAGCGCAGCAGCACATCGACCGGCCGCAATCCGTCCAGGGCGCGCAGATGGACGCGACAGTCGCGGACCCGCAGATCGCCGCTCTGGACCAGAGGGTAGCCCAGATAATTGGCCAGGTAGGCATGCTCGAAATAATGCCGGTCCGAGGTCCCGGGTGTCAGCAGGACGATACTCGCGGCCTGGTCGGGATTTCCGGCCAGGCTTTGCAAGGTCTGGCGCAGGGTCCGGAAGAACTGCGCTAGACGGTGGGTCCCGGCGTCCCGAAACAGACTGGGTAGTACCCGCGATAACACGATGCGATTTTCCAGCGCGTAGCCGATCCCGCTGAGGCTCTGAGCCCGTTCGCCGACCACCTGTATGGTTCCATCCGGCGCTTGCGCCAGATCGGCGGCATACAGGGGCAGGCGCTGGTGTTCGAGCGGCGGGAGCATGCCCACGCAGGGACGCAGGAAACCGGGATCGCCGAATACCAGTTCGGCCGGCAACACGCCCCGTTGCAGCAGGAGCTGTTCGCCGTACAGATCGTCCAGCAGACGGCGCCATAGCTCGGCGCGCTGCAACAGACCCTGTTCCACGGTGCGCCAGGCCGCGCTGGAGATGGCCAGCGGCATGGGGTCCAGAAGCCAGGGACGGCTGGCATTGGCGCCCAGTCCGCTATGGGCGACCCCGTTATCGCGCAACAGTCGGCGGATCAGCTGTTGCCGCTGCTGCAGTTCCCCGGACCCCAGTTCCAGCAGGGCTCGGTTCAGATACGCCCAGCGCGCATCGCCCGCTTCCGTGGCGAAACCCGCCAGCAAGGGGGCCTGCCCGGCGGGCTCGGCCGGTGTGCTGACGGCAGTTTCGGACGGGATCGAACCGGTTTCCATGCCCTGTCGCCGGTAGTCTGGGACGCATAGCTTAACGCGGTTCGCAGTGGACAAGAAAAAAATCGAATAAAAAATGTTGCATTGCAGCATTCGCTTTGTTATGCTGCACCGCAACATGATTCATCCCCAAGCACACCGGAGCCATACCATGAAACACGATCTCTACGACAACGTCAGCAAGCAGCAGGAAAACCTCGCCGCCACCGTGCAAAAGCTCAACAAGCTGGCCGTGGCCAACGTCGAGAAACTCGTCGCCCTGAACATGGACACCCTGCGCGGCTACAGCGACCTGAGCCTCAACAGCCTCAAGGGCCTGGTCGAAGTCAAGACCCCCGAAGCGCTGCACGCCTATCTGAATCAGCAGGGCGAGGTGATCAAGTCGGTCGGCGAGAAGCTGGTCGCCGATGCCAAGGTCGTCGCCGAACTGGGCGTCGAGTTCAACCAGCAGGCGCAGAAAATCACCCAGGAGTCGTTCCAGGCCGCCGCCAAGAAAGCCGCCTGAAGCAGCCCTGTCCGGGAGCCGCCACCACCTCAGGTGGTGGCTCTTTGCTCGGCGGACTTGTCAAGCCCACGGGAATCCGTAAGCTATGCGGCCTTCCTCAATCTTGTAGCGACCCGATTCACACCATGCGACATTTGCTCAAACGCTGGCTGGCCCGTCTGCGCTGCCGACTGCATGGCCATCAACTGCACTTCGTCCGCATCAACGCGCACCACGAAAGGCTGTTCTTCTGTCACTGCTGCAAGGAACGCTTCACCCTTTGCGATCAGCGCTGGCAACGCGACACCGACTCAAGCTTGCAGCACGATCACTGATCCCTACGCCGCAACGATCTCTACGCTTGTTGGGCAAATCCATGGAGCTTGTCGGCCTCGTGCTGTGCTAGGCTGATGGTATCGTTGTGCGGCCACCTCGCCGACATCCCGCACGTCGCCGATGCAACCTCGGGCTCGCCGGTGAGGTAGTCGGCTGTCTGATGCGCAAGCTCGACCATCATCTGGCACCGTATGGGCGACCAAATCGAAACCGCGGAGACCTTCGATCCCATGACAGCAGAACCCACCGTATTCCAGTTTCTCGCCACCGGCGAGGATGATGCGATCGCCATCGCGGCGCCCGAGCGCGCTCCCTTGAGCCATGCCGGACTGCGACGGCAGATCGAGCAGACCGTCGTCGCGCTCAACCGGCTGGGCATAGGTCGCAACGACCGGGTGGCAATCGTGCTGCCGAACGGGCCGGAGATGGCCAGCGCTTTCGTGGCCATCGCCTGCGGGGCCACCACCGCGCCGCTCAACCCGGCCTACCGCGAAGAGGAGTTCGAATTCTATCTGGCCGACCTCCAAGCCAAGGCCCTGGTGGTGGAACAGGGCAGCCGTTCGCCGGCGCTGGGCGCGGCGGGTAAACTGGGCATCCCGGTATTGCCCATCCTGGCCGGCGAGGCGGCGGGCAGCTTCCGCTTCGCCGACCAGGCCCCGACCAGCCCCGCCGCCAATGGCGGGCTGGCCGGACCGGATGACATCGCCCTGGTGCTGCATACCTCGGGCACCACCTCGCGGCCCAAGATCGTCCCGCTCACCCAACGCAATCTGTGCGCCTCGGCACGCAATATCGGCACCACCCTGGGGTTGAGCGCAGCGGACCGCTGTCTGAACGTCATGCCGCTGTTCCACATCCACGGCCTGATGGCGGCCATACTCGCGTCACTCCGGGTCGGCGCCAGCGTGTTCTGCACCCCCGGCTTCAACGCGCTCAAGTTCTTCGCCTGGCTGGACGAGGCCAAACCCACCTGGTACACGGCGGTGCCGACCATGCATCAGGCCATCCTGGCACGGGCTTCGCGCAGCAAGGACATCGTCGCCGCCTGCCGGCTGCGCTTCATCCGCTCCTCGTCTTCCTCGCTGCCACCGCAGGTGATGCAGGAACTGGAAGACACCTTCGCCGCTCCGGTCATCGAAGCCTATGCCATGACCGAAGCCTCGCACCAGATGACCTCCAACCCCCTGCCGCCGCGGGTCCGCAAACCGGGCACCGTCGGCGTGGCGGCCGGCCCCGAGGTGGCCATCATGGACGAACCGGGCGAGCTATTGCCGCCCGGGGCCGTGGGCGAGGTGGTGA
>CAYMHN010000191.1:0-6969 GCA_964390235.1 uncultured Candidatus Competibacteraceae bacterium | reverse complement strand
GGCGGGAAGGGGCGTAGCGCGGCTGACGATCCGGGTGTCGGGTTCCGGCGGCGGGATGACCGGGGGCTCAGGCTCGCCCGCCAGGCGGCGGGCGGTGGCGATCAGATGGGTATTGCGCTCGCGTAGTTCGACATGGTCGCCGCTGAAGCCGTTGGCGCGCTCGGCCAGCAGCAGGGCCTCCCGGTAACGCCCCTGGTGCATGCGCACCTGGGCCAGGTCGTGCCAGATGGCGGGGTTGCGCGGTTCGATGCGCAAGGCCCGCTCCAGATCGCTGGCGGCATGTTCGTAGGCCTGGTTGCCGACCTGCCACGCCGCGCTGTCCAGCAGCGCATCGACGGCGGCATTGCCGGCCAGCGCCGGCGTGGTCAGGACCAGCAACAGCAGCCCGATGGATGACTTGCGCATGGGTGTTTCCCCGTATCATCGATGTTCGATGCTCAAGGGTAACGGGGCAAGTCTGAATCGGTGCTGAATATGCCCGTTTACTCGATCCAGGCGATGCGCAGGAAGTTGGTGGTGCCGGACACCCCGAAGGGCATGCCGGCGGCGATGACCAGCGGTTCGCCGCGCCGGGCGAAGCCGTCGCGGCGGGCGATCTGCGAGGCGTCGTAGACCACGTCCGAGACCCGCTCGACCTCCTTGCCGACCACCGAGTGCACCCCCCAGACCAGGGTCAGCATGCGCGCCGTGCTCAGATGCGGGGTGATGCTGATCAGCGGGGCCGCGGGCCGTTCGCGGGCGGCGCGCAGGGTGGAATAGCCGGAACTGGTATAGGTGACGGTGGCGGCGATCGGCAGGATGCCGGTGATCCCGCGCAGGGCGAAGCAGATGGCGTCGGCGTTGGTCGCCGCCGGATCGGGATGGCCGGCATCGATCAGCTCGCGGTAATAGGGATCGCTTTCCACCTGGGTGATGATGCTGTCCATCATCGCCACCGCCTCGACCGGATAGCTGCCCGCCGCCGTCTCGGCCGACAGCATCACCGTGTCGGCGCCATCGTAGATGGCGGTGGCCACGTCGGAGGCCTCGGCCCGGGTCGGGGTCGGGGCGTGGATCATGGACTCCAGCATCTGGGTCGCCACCACTACCGGTTTGCCGGCCTTGCGACAGGCGTGCAGGATGCGCTTCTGGATGGTGGGCACCCGTTCCGGGGGCAGTTCCACGCCCAGATCGCCGCGCGCCACCATGATGGCGTCGGCCCGTTCGACGATGGCTTCCAGGCGCTCGATGGCCGCCGGCTTTTCCAGCTTGGCCATCAGCCTGGCCCGACCGGCGACCAGTTCGCGCAGCTCGTCCAGGTTCTCCGGCTGCTGGACGAAGGACAGAGCCACCCAGTCGACCCCCTGGTCCAGGCCGAAGGCCAGGTCTTCACGGTCCTTGTCGGTGATCGGCGAGGTGGGGATGACCACCCCCGGCACGTTGACCCCCTTGTGATTGGACAAGCGCCCGCCAACCTCGACCACGGTCTCGGCGAAATCGGGCGCGCAGCGCACCACCCGCAAGCGGATATTGCCGTCGTTGAGCAGCAGCTCGGTATCGATGACCAGGGCCTGAAGGATTTCCGGATGCGGTAGCTGTACTCGCTGCCGGTCGCCCGGCGCGGGGTCCAGATCCAGCCGGAAGCGCTCGCCCATGGTCAGCTCTATGGCTTCGTCGGCGAACTTGCCGATGCGGAACTTGGGGCCTTGCAGGTCCAGCAGGATGCCGATGGGACGATCGATCTGCTGTTCCAGCGCACGGATATGGCCGATATTGGCGGCATGGATGGCGTGGCTGCTGTGACTGAAATTGAGCCGGAATACGTCGGCACCGGCCTGGAACAGCGCGTGTATGGTGTCGGGGTCGGAGCTGGCCGGCCCCAGGGTGGCGATGATCTTGGCATTGCGATGGCGACGCATCGGATTACCTCGTTGCGGCGAAAGAGAAGGCGGTCCAGGATCGCAACCACCTCCAGCTTAGGTGATTTCCGATGAAACATATACCATTCCGGACAGCCGGGCCGCGTGGGCAACAAGTTGCCCACCCTACCGGAGTCAGCGGTAGACTAGGCACTGCGCGCCATGTAGCGGAATTTTCTTGACAGGCGTTGAAGTTCATTTTAGTGTGAAAGCGAAAGTTTACGAAAATAATTTTTGCGTTATACAACATTTCAATCTACTACCAAGTGAGGATTATGCGCTTCAGATCGCATCCAGTGCGGGCGTGCCGGCGATCCGACCTGGAACCTCGATGACGCTGGAACTGCGCCAGATCACCAAGCGGGTCGCGGGCGAGCTGCATATCGCTGACGTCTCGCTGACCCTCGAATCTGGCAGCCTCAACGTGCTGCTTGGCCAGACGCTGGCCGGCAAGACGACCCTGATGCGGCTGATGGCGGGCCTGGAGGCCCCGACCGAGGGCCGGTTGCTGGTGAACGACCAGGACGTGACCGGCCTGCCGGTCCAGCGCCGCTCGGTGGCCATGGTCTATCAGCAGTTCATCAATTATCCCAACTTCACGGTTTACGACAATATCGCCTCGCCCCTGCGGGTCGCGGGTCGCGGCAAGGCCGAGATCGACCGCGCGGTGCGCGAGGCGGCCGAACTCCTGAAGCTGACCCCGCTGCTGGCGCGCAAGCCCCTGGAACTCTCCGGCGGCCAGCAGCAACGGACCGCGCTGGCTCGCGCCATCGTCAAGGGCGCCGATCTGCTGCTGCTCGACGAACCGCTGGCCAATCTCGACTACAAACTGCGCGAGGAACTGCGCCTGGAACTGCCACGCCTGTTCGCCAAAACCGGCGCGGTGCTGGTCTATGCCACCACCGAACCGACCGAGGCGCTGCTGCTGGGCGGCAATACCGCCACCCTGCACGAGGGACGGGTGGTGCAGTTCGGTCCCACGCCCGACGTCTACCGGCGCCCGAACTCGATCGTCGCGGCCCGGACCTTTTCCGATCCGCCCATGAACACGGTAGCCGTGACCAAGCAAGGGACTTTCTTCCAGGTGGGCGAACAGCTCAGCCTGCCGGTCGCGGATAGCATGACCGGCCTGGCCGACGGCGACTACCTGCTCGGGTTCCGGGCCCACCACCTGCATCTCCGGCGTCCGGATGCCGGTGCGGTCGCGTTGTCCGCGCGGGTCATGGTGGCCGAGATCTCGGGCTCCGAGACCTTTGTGCACGTAAACTTCGATGGACACTCGTGGGTTGCGCTGGCTCACGGGGTGCACGAACTCACCGTGGGCGAGTTCGTCGAACTCCACGTCGAGCCACATCGGTTCTTCGTGTTCGATCGGGACGGTCGCCTCGCCGCCGCGCCACCGGTCCGAGCAGCGGCGTAACGAGGGCGCAATGGCACAGATCACCTTGTCCGGCATCGCCCACGCCTACAGCGCCCAGCCGCGGCGACCGGAGGACTGGGCGCTGAAGCGGCTGGATCACATCTGGAACGACGGTGGCGCCTATGCCCTGCTGGGGCCGTCCGGCTGTGGCAAGACCACCCTGCTCAACATCATCTCCGGGCTGATCATGCCGACCCACGGACAGGTCCTGTTCGGCGACCGGGACGTGACCGATGTGTCCACCGAAGCACGCAATATCGCCCAGGTATTCCAGTTCCCGGTGGTCTACGACACCATGACGGTGCGCCAGAACCTGGCCTTTCCGCTACTCAATCGCGGTGTCGACCGGACCAGCGCCAACCAGCGCGTCGAGGAAGTCGCCCGGATGCTGGATCTCGCGGACGTGCTCGATCGCACGGCGCGGCGGTTGACCGCGGATGCCAAGCAAAAGGTCTCGCTCGGCCGCGGGCTGGTGCGCTCCGATGTCAGCGCCATCCTGTTCGACGAGCCGCTGACGGTGATCGACCCGCATCTCAAGTGGCTGCTGCGCTCGCAGCTCAAGAAACTGCACCGGGACTTCGATTTCACCATGATCTACGTCACCCACGATCAGACCGAGGCACTCACCTTCGCTGACCAGGTGGTGGTGATGTACGAAGGCGAAGTGGTCCAGGTCGGCACGCCCGAGGAACTGTTCGAGCGCCCCGCGCACACGTTTGTCGGCTATTTCATCGGCTCCCCGGGGATGAACTTCGGCCCCGCGCGGGTATCGGGCATGTGGGCGGTGGTCGCCGGCCACGAGATCGCGCTGGGGCGTGCCTACCCTGCCCTCCCGGTCGGGGCGCGCATCGAGATCGGCGTGCGGCCCGAGTTCATCACGCTGACCCGCGACGACGATGGTCTGCCGTTCACCATCCGCCGGGTTGACGACGTCGGCCGGCTGAAGGTGGTCCGCGGCGAACTCGGCGATCTGCCGCTCAATATCGTGGCCGACGCGGACCAAACGATCCCGGCCGGCGACGCCCGCATCCGTCTCGATCCCGCCCGGGTCCACGTCTATGCCGACGACCACAGGGTCGAGGGGGAGGCGCTCTAAGCCATGGACAAGACCTGGAACAACAAGGCCTGGTTCTTCGTGCTGCCGGTGCTGGTGCTGGTGGCCTTCAACGCCATCATCCCGCTGATGACCGTGGTGAATTACTCGGTCCAGGAGACGTTCGGCGGCAACGTGTTCTTCTTCGAGGGCACCAAGTGGTACCAGCAGGTGCTGCTCTCGGAGCGCTTCCACGCGGCCCTGCTGCGCCAGCTCGCCTTCACCGGCACGATCCTGCTGATCGAGATCCCGCTGGGCGTCGCGATCGCGCTGTGCATGCCGCGCAAGGGCATCTGGGTGTCGGTCTGCCTGGTGCTGATGGCGCTGCCGCTGCTGATTCCCTGGAACGTCGTCGGCGCCATCTGGAACATCTTCGCCCTGCCCGACCTCGGCCTGCTCGGGCGCATGCTGAACGGTATCGGTTTCGACTACAACTTCACGCGCCATGCCGGTGACGCCTGGTTCACCCTGATCCTCATGGATGTCTGGCACTGGACCTCGCTGGTGGTGCTGCTGGCCTACGCCGGCCTGGTCTCCATTCCGGACGCCTACTACCAGGCGGCGCGGATCGACGGCGCCTCGCGCTGGGCGGTGTTCCGCTACATCCAGCTACCGAAGATGAAGCGGGTGCTGACCATCGCCATCCTGCTGCGCTTCATGGACTCCTTCATCATCTACACCGAGCCCTTCGTGCTCACCGGCGGCGGTCCCGGCAACGCCACCACGCTGCTGTCGATCGATCTGGTCAAGATGGCGCTCGGCCAGTTCGATCTCGGCCCGGCGGCGGCGATGTCGATCATCTATTTCCTGATCGTCCTGGCCGTCAGCTGGCTGTTCTATACCCTGATGATGCGCAACGAGGAACGCTCATGAGCGTATCCAGACATCAGCTGGAGCTGCCTGACGCCGCGGTCGGCGCCATGACGGCGACCCGCAAAGCTCCCCGCCGGAACCTCAGGCTCGGCTGGCTGGTGCCGACCCTGTACATCTTCTTCCTGATGCTGCCGATCTACTGGCTGCTGAACATGTCGTTCAAGAGTACCAACGAGATCCTGGGCGCCTTCACCCTCTGGCCGCAGAACTTCACCCTGGACAACTACCGCCGGATTCTCACCGATCCGGTCTGGTACAACAGCTATATCAATTCGCTGATCTATGTCAGCATCAACACGCTGCTGTCGATCGCGGTGGCGCTGCCGGCCGCCTACGCCTTCTCGCGCTACCGCTTCCTCGGCGACAAGCATCTGTTCTTCTGGCTGCTGACCAACCGTATGGCGCCGCCGGCGATCTTCGCCCTGCCCTTTCTCCAGCTGTATTCGTCGTTCGGCCTGTTCGACACGCATGTCGCGGTGGCGCTCGCCCACTGCCTGTTCAATATTCCGCTGGCGGTCTGGATCCTCGAGGGCTTCATGTCGGGGGTGCCGAAGGAGATCGACGAGACCGCCTATATCGACGGCTACTCCTTCCCGCGCTTCTTCGTGAAGATCTTCATGCCGCTGATCGCCACCGGCATCGGCGTCACCGCGTTCTTCTGCTTCATGTTCTCATGGGTCGAGCTTCTGCTGGCCAAGAACCTGACTTCGGTCGCCGCCCGGCCCATCGCCTCGGTCATGACGCGCACCTCCAGCATTTCGGGCTATGAGGTCTCCCTGCTCGCGGCCGCCGCGGTCCTGACCATCATTCCCGGCGCCGTCGTGATCTATTTCGTGCGCAATTACATCGCCAAGGGCTTTGCCCTGGGGAGGGTGTGATGGACCTGACATGGATGGCCTGGACCTGGCAGACGGCGGCGTTCTTCGCCTTCATCGCCCTTGCCCTTGCCACCATGACCGTGTGGGAATGGGTGTCGCCCGGCGGGGGGCCGCGTCGCGGCATTCTCGGCCTCGACACTACGCGCGGCGACCGGCTGTTCCTTTCGCTGCTCGGCAGCGCATTCATTCATCTGTTCTGGCTCGGCCTCGTCGGGCCGAACCTTTCGTGGGCTCTCGGCCTCTCGGTCATCTACGCCATGGCGGTGTTTCGATGGGTGTGAGGTCGTTTGAGGAGTGGGGCGCGCTGCCATTCGGTGGCGGTCCCCGGTAGCAACGACAACGTGGGAGGAAACCCGATGCGACGAAGAAGTCTGCTGTTTGCCTCGACCGCCCTGGCGCTCGCCGTGGTGGTCGGGGGGCCTGGCTTTGCCCAGGAGGTGCCGGCTGAACGCCTGGAAGCCGCCGAACGCTGGATCAATGACGAGTTCCAGCCCTCGGTGCTGTCGCAGGAAGAACAGCTCGAGGAGATGGAGTGGTTCATCCGCGCGGCCGAGCCCTATCGCGGCATGAGCATCAATGTCGTCGCCGAGGCGGTGCCGACCCAC
Organism: uncultured Candidatus Competibacteraceae bacterium; assembly: GCA_964390235.1. Classification (GTDB taxonomy): domain Bacteria; phylum Pseudomonadota; class Gammaproteobacteria; order Competibacterales; family Competibacteraceae; genus CAYMHN01. The sequence goes on along the minus strand of CAYMHN010000191.1, from coordinate 202 downwards.
GACTACGAGTCCGAAACGCTCACGCGCGCCTTCGAGGAGATTACCGGCATCTCGGTAAGCATGCAGATCATGGGCGAGGGCGACGTGGTGCAGGCGCTCCAGACCCAGATGCAGACCGGGCGCAACATCTACGACATGTATGTCAACGATGCCGATCTCATCGGCATGCACTTCCGCCTCGGCCAGACCGTCAACCTCGACG
>CAYMHN010000190.1:2715-7012 GCA_964390235.1 uncultured Candidatus Competibacteraceae bacterium | reverse complement strand
GGCGTTCGCTCTCAAGGGCCGCGGCCGCGGCCCGCTCGTCGACGGTGACGATGGCGTTGAGGAGCGGATTGAGCCGTTCGATGCGCTGAAGGGTCATTGCCAGCAGCTCGACCGGGCCGATCTCGCGCGCGGCTAGCCGTCGGCTCAGTTCGGTGGCGCTTAGGCGCCAGAAAGTATCGGTCATAGCGGTCGAAACATCTGTTGCGGCAACCAGGTGGCGATGCCGGGAACGGCGATCAGCAGCAGGCTGAAGGCCAGCATGATCAGTACATAAGGCAGCGCCCCCCACATCACGTCCTCGATGCCGCCGCTGTCGCGGCGCACGCCCTGCACCACGTACAGATTCATGCCCACCGGCGGGGTGATCATGCCCAGTTCGCACATCAGCACGATGAAGATCCCGAACCAGATCGGGTCCATGCCCAAGGCGGTGACGATGGGGTAGACGATGGGAATGGTCGCTACCTGCATGGACAGCACGTCCATGAACATGCCGAGGATCAGGTAGAACAGGATCAGGATCAGCAGCAACGACAGGGTCGGCAGACCTAGCGAGGTGACCCACTGGGTCATCACCTGGGCGGCCCCGGTCAGACTGAGGGTGACGTTGAGTATGAAGGCGGCGACGATGATCAGCAGGATCATGCCGGTCAAGCGTGCCGTCTGCTCGAAGCAGCGTTGCAGCATGTCGAGATTCAGTCCGCCGGCCTGCCAGGCGAAACCCAGGGCCGCGACCACGCCGATGGCCGCCGATTCGGTCGGCGTGGCGATCCCGAAATAGATGCTGCCCATGACGATGATGAAGATGAACAGCGGCGGCACCAGATGTTTCGACAGCCGCAGCCGCACGCCGAACGGGATGCGCTCTTCGCTGGCATGGGTCTGGCGACTACCCAGATTGGACAGGGCGATGTAGACCATGAACAGCAGAGTCAGCAGAATACCAGGGATGATGCCGGCCACGAACAACTGACCGATGGACGTATTGGTCAGCGAACCGTAGATCAGCAGATTGACGCTGGGCGGAATCAGGATGCCCAGGGTACCGCCGGCGGCCAGCGAGCCCAGGGCCTGGCGCATCGAGTAGTTGCGTTCGCGCAGTGGCGGCAGGGCAACCGTCCCGACGGTCGCCGCGGTCGCCACCGAGGACCCGGAAGTAGCCGCGAACAGGGCGCAGCAGCCGATATTGGTGTGCAGCAGTCCGCCAGGCAGGCGGCCCAGCCAGGCCGACAGGGCGATGTACATGCGGTCGGCGATGCCGCTGCGCAGCAGCAGCTCGCCCAGCAGGATGAACAGCGGAATGGCGGTGAGGATATTCTCGTTCTGGGTACCCCAGACCACCGAACCGGTCGAGGCGACCAGCGGCCAGCCAAAGGCCATGACTCCGCCCACGACGCCGATGATGACCATGGCAACGGCGATCGGAATGCCGATCAGCATCATGCCGAGCATGCTGGCGAAGCCGATGGCGATGACAGTGACGTCCATGCGTGCTCCTCCGGGTGTCAGCGGCGAACCAGATCTTCGATTTCTTCCCGCAGCTCCTCGGTCACGCCCCTGGGCTGGAACTCGTCGTTGAGGCGCTCCAAGCGGCCGCGAACCAGCAGCCAACTCGCCCGCAGGGCGAGGCCGAAAGCGATCAGGGCGAAGATCAGCAGCGCTCCGTACCAGACGCCTTGCGGATAGATCAGCGGCGTGGCCCAGGGGGTGGCGGCCGTGCTCTTGTAGGCCATGGTATCGACCACGACCATGTAGCAGACCCGGGCCAGCAGGCCGGCGAACAAGGCCATCAGCACGATGGCCAGCCAGTTCATCACGCCTTGCAGCGGACTCGGCAGATGCCGGTGCACCAGATCGATACGGATGTGCGCGCGCCCGATCAGCGCGATGGAGAAAGCCAGCCCCGAACCGACCGCCAGCGCGTAGCCGCCCAGCTCATCGGCGCCCTGTAGCGAGACATTGAACAGCTTGCGCAGCAGGGTCTCGGCGGCGACCAGAAACGATAGGGCCAGAAACAGCAGACCGAACAGATTGCTCAACAGACGGGCGAAACACTGCATGGTGGCTACCTCGGGGTGGTGACCCGCAGCCTGTCCGGTCACGGGTTCGGAATCGGAACGCCGGTCACTCCATGCCGATCAGCGGACCGACCCGCTGCTTCCAGGTCGCCGAGCAGCCCGGATTGGCGTTGTCGCAGACTTCGGCCCAGACCGGGAAGGAGATCTCCTGCACCGCGTTCTGCACGATGCCCAGATCGTCGGCGGAGATGGGCACCTCGACCAGGTTGAACGGCTTGACCGTGGTGCAGGGCTGTTTGCCGACGTTACAGCGCACGGCGTCATCGAACAGTTCCTCGGAATACAACCAGATCTCTTCGACCAGTCCATCGAAAGCCGCTTTCAATGTGGCCTGCTGCTCGGGGCTGAACTTGTTCCAGGTGTTGACGTTGATGCCGTAGCCGTTGAGCGCGATCTGAAAACCGATCGGCATCATGTGGGTGGAGACTTCCGGCCAGCCGGCGGAGTTGGCGGAGCTGGGTCCGGTGATAGCGCAGTCCACTACCCCCCGGGACAGACTCTGGTGTACTTCGGCGAACGGGATGGGTACCGGCACGCCACCCAGGGATTCGATGAACTTGGCCAGGTTCTGGTCGTAGACCCGCACCTTTTGGCCCCGCAGGTCCGCCAGCTGGCCGATCGCGGGTTTGCAGAACAGCACCTGGGGACCGAACGGCCAGACCCCCAGCAGCTTGGTGTCGAACTGCTCCTGCAAGCGCTGGTCGACCACTTCGGCATAGGCCTCCATGACCTTGCGACCGGTCGCGTAATCGGGGTTCAGACCCACCAGATCGAGACCCAGTATGGTGGGTTCATCCCGCGAAATTTGCGACATCCGCAAGGACACGACGTCGAACAGCCCGGCCTTGAGCAGGCGCAGCTGTTCGGTATCCCGAATCCCGGTCACGTCCACCGGCTGGTAGTTGACCGCGACCGGCAGACCGGTGCTGGCCGCCAGGTTCTCGAAGAATGGTTGCTCCTTGTTCTGCTGGATCAGGCCGGTGGCAAGCGGCTGACCCATCACATTGAGCCGGATGGTGTCCTGGGCCAGTACCGGCGCCGTGGTCATGGCCAGACCCAACAGGGTGGATAAAAGGGTTTGTTTCATCACATCACTCCTCGGTTAGGGACAAGTGCCCGGGTGGCAGCAGCAATTATCGAGCCGTCCGCGTGACATCATCCGGATTCGGCAGCCGGAGCGTATCAAGCGTAGCAGGTGGATCTTTTCAGCGGACTATATAATTTTTAATTTATAATTACAACATTCCTAAGCACATGATCAAATTAAAATAGATAAATCAACCAGCAGGTCATGGTAGTATCTGAATATCCGCTGGCCACGATCACCATCCCCATGGAACGACCCGTCTATCCTGCCATGAGCGAATCCAGACCCCGTACCCGTTCGCTGCGACGCACCACTTTGCATCACGAGATTGCACTGCGATTGCGCGACATGATCCAGGATGGCGAACTGCCGCCCGGCAGCCGGGTTCCCGAACTGGAACTGTGCGAAACCTTCGAGATCTCCCGCACCCCGCTGCGCGAGGCGCTCAAGGTGCTGGTGGCCGAGGGCCTGGTGGTGCATGTGCCCAACCGCGGCTTCCGGGTGGCCGCAGTGGACGCCGAAGAGATCGCCGCCATGTTCGAGCTGATGGGCGCCCTGGAGGAATTGTCCGGACAGCTGGTTTGCACGAGGGCCGGCGATGCCGAGATCGAACGTTTGCAGCGCATGCATCAGGACATGGTCCGCTATCACCAGCAAGGCAAACGCGCGCTTTACTTCCGGCTCAATCAGGAGATCCATCAGACCCTGGTCGACGGCACCGCCAATCCGGTGCTGGCCAGCACCTATGCCAGCCTCAGTACCCGCATCGGCCGCTTCCGCAGCCTGGCCAATTTCAGTCAGCTGCGCTGGGATGAGTCGCTGCAGGAACACGAGCAGTTCATGCAGGCCCTGGAACAGCGCGACGGGCCGAGGCTCGGTCGACTGCTGCGAGAGCACAGCGACAATACGGCGGAAGTGGTGCTGAAAGCGCTGCGCGCGCTGGACCTGGGCGAGAACCCTTCGGTATCCGCGGTGTCCGGCTGATTTTCGCAACGGATGAATAGCCTGCAAGGCTATCATCTCGGCTGCCCGATCTGGAGCAACCGCGCCCGGGTGGGCGAACTGTTCAGCGCCGGGCATCGTTCAGCCCTCGTTTAGATTCCCTCGCATATTCTGATTGCGACGACGGGAT
>CAYMHN010000190.1:0-2615 GCA_964390235.1 uncultured Candidatus Competibacteraceae bacterium | reverse complement strand
CCGGTATCCGCCCAGACCAATGTGAACACCACGATCCAGGAAGGTCGGGTCAACACCAACGACACCTATCAGCGGGGTGATACCAACGACAATGCGACCTATCAGGAAGGCAGGGACAACGCCAACCGTACCATCCAGCGTGGAGACACCAACTGGAACCAGACTGGCCAGTTCGGTCAGCTCAATTACAACGAAACAGACCAACGCGGCATCTCCAATCGCAGCAGCCTGCAACGCGGCCGCTCGCGGAATTGAACACCGAGCCGACGCTCGGGCTCCGGGCGTCGGCTCTCCGGTATTTTGAATGAGAGGTGCAAGCAAATGAAACCTTCGATCTTGTTAATGGGTATGGTGCTATTGGCATCGGCACCCTTCGCACACAGCGATTCGGTGAATGATCGGACCCACGGTCCCTGTTTCAGGGTCACCATCCAGAACAATCCGGTCAACGAATCGAGCGTGCAGCAGAACTGCGATCAGAATTTCAATCGCACCGTGCAGGCAGGCAAGCAGAATTCGACGCAAACCATCCAGACGGGTGAGCTGAACGACAACAAGGTCAGGCAGTACCAATACGCCCACCCGGGCTCCCTTGACCGCACGCGCGGCGATCGCAGGCCCGGCAACTAGCCGCCGGCACACCGAGCATCGGGACTCGCCCAGCGTATCGATGGTATCAAGCCGGATGATTTCTCTGGATGATCATCCCCTCCCCCGCTCGGGTGAGGGGTTTCAAGAACAGACCCATTCGAGGTACTCGGAATGAAGATCACAAACTCCAAGCCGCTGCTGCTCGCTGCCGCCATGATGTTGGCAAGCAGCCCGGCAATCGCCCAGAACAACGTGAACACCACGGTCCAGGAGGGCCGGGTCAACATCAACCTCACCCACCAATGCGGAGAGGACAACGACAACGCGACCTACCAAGACGGTAGGGTCAACATCAACCGCACCGTACAGGGCTGTGGAAACAATCGGAACCAGACGGCCCAGTTCGGCCGGATCAATCAAAACCGGACGGATCAGGGCCGAGGCCCGCAAGCACTGCCGGTCCAAGCCCGGCGGCGATGAGAATGGAGGATGCCATGCAGATGAAAAATTCAAGTTTGTCAGCGGGCAAGCCCAGGCATTGGTTCACCGGCATTGCCCTTGTCTGCGCGATTTTCGGCTCGGGCTGCGCCAGCGCGGAAACCTATCGGCAGGGCGGCTCGACCGCGATCATCCAGCAAAGCGGTGGCAGCGGCAACAGCGAATCGCAGGTTACCCGCTACCGGGACGGGCAAAAAATCATCACGCGGGACGGCAGCAGCACTGACATCACGATTCAACGAAGTGGTGGTTTTCCACCGCAGCGGATGGAATACCCGACCATCGACGGTGATCGCTTCGACCAACGGTTTGGCCAGGAACGTTTCCCGTCCATCGCTCCGTATGAGCGCAGCGGCACCGATTACGCCAAGGAACCGTCCTGCGGGCGCGATGCCTTCAAACAGCGGATGCTCGACCGTATGCGCTAGTACCCGGATGCCAGGTTTGCGGCATAATGGCACGCTGGTTTCCTTGCCACGCTCAGGGCCGGCATGTCCCCAACTCACCTGGCTTTGGCCATGCTCGCCAATCTGGTCTGGGCATTCAATTTCATCGCCACCAAATACGGCCTGCTGCATTTTCCACCGCTGTTCTTTACCGGAACCCGCTTCGCACTGTTGCTGTTGCTGCTGCTGCCGCTGCTGTTGCGCCCCCTGCCAACCGAGTGGCGCCAGCTGCTGCTGATCGGTCTGATGATGGGGGTGGTGCATTTCAGCCTGATGTCCTTCGGTCTGGCGGTCAGCCCGGATGTGTCCTCGGTGGCCATCGCCAACCAGCTCTACGTACCCTTCTCCACCCTGCTGGCGGTGCTGCTGCTGGGCGAACGGATCCGCTGGCGGCGCATCCTGGGCATCGTCATCGCCTTTTCCGGGGTGATCGTCATCGGCTTCGACCCGGTAGTGTTCGACAATCTGCTGGGCCTGCTGCTGGTGGCCTCCGCCTCCCTGGCTATCGCCGTGTGCAACATCCTGATCAGCCGGCTGCGCGGTCGGGTACCACCGATGACCATGCAGGCCTGGATCGCACTGGTCGCCACGCCCTCGCTGATGCTGCTGTCGCTGATCTTCGAGGACGGCCAGTGGGTAGCCGTGGCCGAGGCCGATTGGCTGCTGTGGCTGACGCCCGTGTATTCGGCCATCGGCTCCTCGCTGATCGGTCACGGCATCGTCAGCTATCTGCTCGGTCGCTACCCGGTATCCACGGTCACCCCGCTGATGCTGCTGACGCCGCTGCTGGCGGTGGTGTTCGGGGTGACGATCTGGGGTGACAGTCTGACCCCGGCGCTGATCATCGGCGGCGCCATGACCGTGCTGGGCGTCACCATCATCGTGCTGCGTTCCGCCAAGCGGGCGCACCATGCCAGCGCGACCCTGAAGCGCGATGACTGATACGCCAGCGGCGTCCGGGTTCCGGCTGCGGGCCGGCGAGCCGCCCTGGTCCGAATGCTACGGGGATCATTATTACTCGCGCCATGGCGGACTGGACGAGGCTCGCCATGTGTTCCTGGCCGGCAACGATCTGCCGCG
>CAYMHN010000189.1:0-7045 GCA_964390235.1 uncultured Candidatus Competibacteraceae bacterium | reverse complement strand
TTACCAGTCCCCGCGCAACGTGGCCGGCGCGCCGCTGGCCGGCGACCTGTTCCAGTGCGCCTTGCAGAACGTCGACCAGGCCCTGGCGCGCGGCGTCTATCAGCCGGTGGACATGCGCCCGTACCGGGAACTGCTCGGGGCCGTGTTCCCGGACGGGGTCTGCGACTATACCCGCGGGGATCAGGCACGCCCCGCGCCGGGCATCGAGCCGGCGGACTGACGGTTCACCGATCTTTACCGGGTCGAGCTGATCGGCCGGCGCATCGCCCGCTTCAGCCGCGAGGAAGCCGCCTACTGGCTGTCGCGCACCACCCGCTACGGCGCCGACCCCAACCGCTGGGCCGTGGCCGGACTGCGAATACTGCTGGGCGGTCAGCCGAACGACAAGGGCGTGCAGCGGATGCTGGGGCGGTTGCGGTAGACTGGACATGGGTCTACCCCCGGTAGCATTGCTCCCCCGGATGGCCGCATGGCGTGGGATATGCAACCGGACGTTGCTTCACGCTCGGTTGGATGATCCGGTAGGGCTTGCGGATCCCGGTTGTTCCGAAAGCCAGCGTATTCTGTAGCCGCCGGAATCGATAACGACAAAGGCCGTTTTCAGTACATCCTGCGAATACCTTTGGAGAACCTGTGCCAGCTCGCTGTGAACCGTGGCTTGCGTTGAAGGCAGTATGCGCAGGTAGATCACCCCTGCACCCAGCGACTTGACGAACACAAGACGACCGTAATCCCGGTCGCGGGTAACCAGAAGGCGCTGTTGCTCCTTAGCGACCTGGAGCAACGCCTCGTCGGCGGTCTGCGACAAACCGATTTCGGCTACGCGTACCACATCATGCCCGAGTTCCGTCAGGAAACGGGCCGTGGCGGCATACACATCCTGGTCGATCAGGAACTTCACGCCGCATCCGGCTTGAGGTGTATCTCTTCAGCCGCTACCAATGCGATCGCATAGTCCAAGCAGGCGTGGATATCCGCAACCGCGAGGTCCGGATAGTAGTCCTCGATGATTTCGTTGAAGGACAGTCCCTCGTTAACCAGTTCGAGCACACTCTGCACCGTGATACGCGTTCCGGCCACGCAGGGCTTGCCAAAATGGATTTTCGGGTTCACCGCGATCCGGTCGATCATAACCGCCACTCCGCAGGTTCTACTCAACAGCGATTTTATATCGTCCTGTAAATTTTCGGGAGCACTATGCTTACCGGGTCGGATGTTGAGCGACCAGCGCATCGAGGAGGGCGTATATCGGCCCGGGACGGACCTCCTACATCCCCCGTCCATCGCTGTAGGAGTGCCGTCCCGGCGCGATCGCCCTGCCTGAACTCCGGAAAATTTACAGGAAGAATCCATTTACGAGATCACGTGAACTCCCCGCGGTCGGACCTGAGCATCGTCTCGATAGAATCCGTTGACGGTGCGATAGCGAGAAAGGCTTGGCGAGCCTTCCGTCGGCTGGCGCGAACGAATTCTGTCATGGGCGCTTGGCGCACGGCCTCAGCAGCGCGCATCAGCCCGGCAGCGTCTGCACCGGCACGTCCAGGTCAGGCGTGTTCGCACGCCCGGGGGGGTCGAACTTGTCGAAACGCTTCTGCGCGAAGTTCCAGCGCGCGAAGACCGGGAAGCGTGGGTTCTCGTGCTTGCGGATCGCGATCGTGCACTCGTTGTATTTCTTCGTCATCTCGGTCAGGATCGATTTGTAGTTGCGCGTGCGCTCGGGCCAGCGGCGGAACTCCTCCCACCTCGGTCGCGCCGTATCGCGCGCCTTGGCACGGTGCTCGGCCGTCGCCGTCAGGACATTGCCGTCGACTCGGTACGTGTTGACCATGCCGTAGCGCAGCTTGGGCCGCGCCTTGTTGTCCGGCGCCAGCGCGATGAAGCCCGACGCCATGTCCTCGTCCCAGGCCAGCTTCACGCGGGTCATCTCGGCGCGGAAGGTGCGGATTCGCTGGTAGAAGACCTGGCACTTCAGCTTGACACGTTTGGCGATGTCGTTCAGGCGGTTGAAGACCGCCTGGTCCTCGGGTTCCGGCAGCGGCACGAAGATGACGTACTTCTGGTCGGACTTCTGGTCTCCCAGATCGGTGTAGGTCTGCTGGTCGATCGGCTTGCCGGCTCTCAGGATCGACATGCTGACGTCGTGCAACCCCTCGGTGTACTTGCTCGGCCCTTCGCCGCCCAGGAAGTACGCTGGCGACGATCGTTTCATGTACGACTCGACCCCTGTATCGTACTTGTGGTCCTTGTAGTGCACCTTCGGGTTCGGATTCGTGCGGGTGTTCCTGCCGTATTTCTCAAAAGCCGTGAAGTTGACCGTGCTGTTCGGGCCGCCGTAGACGCTGACCTCGCTCTGGAGTTCCTTGACCGCCAGCCGGTTGTCACCGAACGCACGGGCGATCGTCTCGTCACGTTCCCAGGCCTTGTACTCGCCCCACCACGTGACGACCAACTTCTCGTCGATGGGCCAGTTCTCGTCCTTCGGCTCGCCGTTCCAGTCGTCGAGCGCGAGCATCAGTTTGTTGCGGTTGATCGTGTCTGGCATCGGCGGCCTCCGAACCAAAACCCGGCTCGTTAATCGGGTACGAGCGAAAATCAATAATAAACGACAGAGGTAGGCCACACAAGGACCGACCACACTCGGCGCCCGATCTGTCTCGGCGGCATCCTCCGTCAAATTCGTGCCGAACTCCAATCCGCGCATGCCGCTGGCCACCGGACGATGTTCACGCCGCGATCTGCTCGCACGAATAACCAGTCCCGATCGCAGGCAGCGACACCCGCACCCGCAACCCCTTGCCCCCGCCCCCTCGCCCAGCGCTATCCGCCCGCAGTGGGTCTGGACCACCTGCTTGACGATGGCCAGGCCCAGACCGCTGCCCTCGGTATCGGTACCCGAACCCCCGTAGAAGCGATCGAACACCCGTTCGCGCTCGGCCGACGGGATTCCGGGGCCATCGTCCTCGACTTCCAGACAGCCGGCCGCCGGTCCGTCGGCTGCCGCGAACACCCGCACGGTGATGCGCGCGCCGGGCGGGCAATAGCGGATGGCGTTGTCGATCAGGTTCTTGAGCAGTTCCCGCAGCAGCAGTTCATCGCCTTGCACGGTCACGGCCTGGTCCGCCTCGAAACCCAGGTCCATGTCGCGCTTCAGGGCCAACGGCACCAGTTCGCGGGTCACCTCGGCGGCCAGTTCGCTCAGATCCAGCCGGACGATGTCCAGCGCACCGGCATCGGCGCTGGCGCGGGCGTGATCCAGCAGCTGTTTACCAGCCGGGTGGTGCGTATGCTGGTGATCATGAACATTCCGCTGATCGGACTGTTTGTGCGGCTGCTGGCCATCCCCTATTCGATCCTGGTGCCGACCATCGCCGCGGTCAGTTTCGTCGGCGTCTACGGGATCCATGCCACCACCTTCGATCTGGTGCTGATGGTGTTGCTGGGGATCGCCAGATCTGGTACTGAGTGAGGCCATGCTCGACCGGATCGCCAAGAGGGAGTACCTGCTCGGCTACAACCTCATCGGCTCCTACGCACTGAGCCGGGCCATGGACAATCCCGACATCGGCATCGTCCTGCCCGAGGACTACACCCCGGTGATGTCGCGCATCGCGTTCATTCCCCGCCAGGCGCCCCATCCCGAACTGGCCGGATTGCTGCTGGATTTCCTGCTGTCCGAAGAGGGTCAGCAGATCATCGCCGATCACACCGGGCTGTATGCCATCCACCCGCAGGTCCGGGGTCCGTTCACCGCGGCGCAGCTGCATGCCGAGGCTGGCGACAGTCTGCGCCCCATCCGCATCGGACCCGGCCTGCTGGTCTATCTGGACCGGCTCAAGCAGGCCCGGTTTCTCCACCGCTGGCAGCAGCTGCTGACCCTTCCCTGATGCCTTGCTCAGCGGTCGATCGGCACCAGCAGCACCGGCACATCGGCCTTCATGGTCACCTTGTGGGCCACCGAGCCCAGCAGGATCTCGCCGATGGCAGTGTGCCCGCGCGAACCCATGATGATCATATCGGCCAGCACATGCTTGGCCTGATCCAGGATCTGGCGGGACGGGTCGCCTTCCAGCACTTTCACGCTGGCCAGCACCCGGTTCACGTCCAGCTCCGGATGGGCCTTGGCGAAGGCATCGATCCGCTGTTGCAGTTCATTCTGCGCCTTGTCCCTGCCCGCGGTGCGGATCTGGTCTATCGTCGTCTGGTTGATGAACTCGCTGACCGGCAGGTTGTTGGAGGGCGGTATTACCGTGATCGCATGCAAACGGGCCTCGAACTTCAGGGCCAGGCCCACGGCGTGCTTGAACACCGCCGGGCTGCGCGGGGTCAGATCGCTGGCGTACAGGATATGGTTGATGGAATAGCTCATGTCGGTCTCCCGCAATCAGGACTTGGGTTTGGGCAGCACGGCATCCAGCAGCAGGGCGACCACGGCCGCCGGCACCAGGCCGGATTTGAGCAACAGGGCCGCTTGCTCGGGCATCACGGCCGATATTTCGGGTACCAGCGGCAGGCCGACGCCCAGGCTGATGGAGACGGCCAGGATCAGCATCGAGCGCTGGTCCATGCCCGACTCGGCGAGGATCCGCACCCCGGCCGAGGCGATCATGCCGAACATCACGATGGCGGCTCCGCCCAACACCGCCGGCGGCATGGCCGAGGCCACGGCGCTGAGCTTGGGAAACAGGCCGAACATGATCAGGAACAGACCGCCTATGGTGACTACATGGCGGCTGACCACCCCGGTCAGGGTGACCAGGCCGACATTCTGGGCATACGCGGTATTGGGCAAGGTGTTGAATACGGCCGCGAACGAGGTTGCCACCCCGTCGGCCATCACCCCGCCGGACAGTTCGCGGCTGGTGGCCGGACGCCCCGCGCCGCCCACGGTGATCGCCGAGATATTGCCGATGGTTTCCAGACCGACCACCAGCATGATGATCACCATGCCGATGATGGCGGTCAGCTGGAACTCCATGCCGTAGACGAAGGGCTGCGGCACCGCGAACCAGGACGCTTCGGCCACCCGGCTGAAATCCACCATCCCCATCAGGATCGCCACCCCGTAGCCGGTCAGCAGACCGACCAGCACCGAGGCCACCTTGAGAAACCCGCGTCCGTACTGATGGCAGACGATGGTCACCACCAGCACCAGCAGGGCCAGCAGCAGGTGATGCGCGGCGGCGAAATCCGGCGCCCCGACCCCGCCGGCCGCGTAACGCAGACCGACCGGCATCAGGATCAGGCCGATCAGCAGCACCACGATGCCGGTCACCACCGGCGAGAACAGCTTGCGTACCCGCGGCAGGAAGGCGCCCAGGAAAATCTGTACCAGACCGGCGATGAACGAGGCCCCCAGCACCGCCGCCAGACCGAAGCTGCTGGCCAGCGGCAAGGCCACCGGCAGAAAGCCGAAGCTGGTGCCCTGCACGATGGGCAACCGCGCGCCCACTCGACCGATTCCGATGGACTGGACCAAGGTGCAGATCCCGGCCACGAACAGCGCGACCTGGATCAGAAAGATGCGCTCCTCGGGGGTGGCGCCGATCACCCCGGCGATGATGATCGGCGGGGTGATGTTGCCGACGAACATCGCCATGATGTGCTGCAAGCCCAGCGGGATGGCGCGAGTCAGCGGCGGCATGTAATCCGGCGAACGATCCGGGACGTCGGCCACATCATTCTCTTTTGCTACTGCGTCTAGACTACTCATGATGGTTTCTCTGCTCTGGATGATGATTCGTTGAATCCGATACCTAGTTCGCCGAGGCTCCGGCCCGGAACCACTGATCGATCAGTTCGCGCTCCTCCTCGGTCATCTGGGTCAGGTTGCCGATCGGCATGGCCTTGCTGAGCACCGCCTGCTGGTGGATGCTGGTGGCCTGGGCGACGATCTGCTCGTCGGTATCGTAGACGATGCCCTTGGGCGGGGCGGCGAACCCGGCGAAGGTGGGCTGGCTGGCGTGACAACCGGTGCAGCGCTGCTCGATGACGCCGCGCACCTCGGTAAAACCGACCGTCGGGGCTGCGCCATCAGCCACTACCACCGGCCTGGGTTGCGGGACCATCGCCACCACCACCACCGCCAGCAGGGCCACGGCCACGGCCGCCGGCACATAGGCGGGCTTGCCGCTGTGACGCGAGACGAAATACACCCGAATCAGGGCACCGGCCAGCGAGATGGCGATCAGGATCGCCCAGTTGTACTCATGGCCGTAGGTCATGGCGTAGTGGTTGCTGATCATGGTGAACAGCACCGGCAACGTGAAATAGGTGTTGTGCACCGAACGCTGCTTGCCTTGCCGGCCGGGCTCGGGATCGGGTTCCTGGCCGGCGCGGATGGCGTTCACCATCTTCTTCTGGCCGGGAATGATCACGAAGAACACATTGGCCGCCATGATGGTGCCGAGCATGGCCCCGAACATCAGGTAGGCGCCGCGGCCGCTGAAGATCTGGCATAGCGCGTAGGCGGCGATCGCCACCAGCACGAACATCACCAGGCCCAGGGCGGCGTCGTTCCTGCCCAGCGGGGATTTGCACAGCAGGTCGTAGACCAGCCAGCCGCCGGCCAGAAAGGCGATGCTGATGCCGATCGCGGCCGGCTTGCTCAGCGCCAGCACACCGGGGTCGATGAGATAGATCTCGGCGCTGTACCAGTAGATCAGCCCGAGCAGGAAAATACCCGACAGCCAGGTGCTGTAGGCTTCCCACTTGGACCAGTGCAGTTCCTCGGAGAGAGGCTCGCCCTTGGGGCCGGTGAGATACTTCTGGCTGTTGTAGAACCCGCCGCCGTGCACCGCCCACAGCTCGCCGAACACGCCGCGCTTGGCGTCTTCCGGCTTTTTCGGCGGCTTGAGCGAACTGTCCAGCATGACGAAGTAGAACGACGAGCCGATCCAGGCGATACCGGTGATCAGATGCAACCACCGGACAAACAGGTTTAACCAATCGACGATATAAGCTTCCACTTTAAGGTCTCCAAACTACGAGTTGAATTACCCCCCGGACCAGCCGGGTTCCATGCATCCGGCCCGGGCTCAAAGATCCT
>CAYMHN010000188.1:0-7056 GCA_964390235.1 uncultured Candidatus Competibacteraceae bacterium | reverse complement strand
GGCCGAACTGCAAGCCAGCGGCTATGCGGTGGTGGTGTTTCCCTGCGCGATCAACTATGTGATCGCACATGCCGCGCAGCGGTTTTATACTACCCTGGCCGAGCATGGCAGCAGCGAGCCGATGTACGATGCCATGCTGGATTTCGACCGGTTCAACGCCCTGGTCGGCCTGCCCGAACTGCGGGACCGGGAACAGGCGGACCTGGATTATGCCAAGAAAGCGCTGAAGCAGCGCCGAACCACCTGAAACAACCACAACGAGGAGGAACTCCATGCAACTGCGCAGTGTCTTGCTGTGTATTCTGCTATTCGCCCTGACCGGTGTCGCACATGCCGATACGGTTGTGATGCGGATCAGTCACCAACTACCGCCCGGTCACCACATCGCCCAGTTGGTCGAGCGCTTCGCCGAGGACGTCGCCGCGCGTACCGATGGTCGGGTCGAGGTACAGATCTTCGGCGCCAACCAGGCCTTCGCTCCGGACCAGAACCACCCGGCGGTGGCCCGCGGTCAGGTCGAGGCCGCGCTGTCGGTCAACTTCCAGTGGGGCAATACCATCCCTGAGCTGAACGTGGTCACCATTCCCTATTACTTCACTGACCTGAGCCGGATTCAGGCATTTCCGGGCTCCGAACTGGCTGGCATACTCGAGGAAAAACTGCTGGAGCGCGGGGTGCGTAACATCGCCTGGCTCTATACCACCCGCCAGTCCATCTTCACTTCCAGCGGCAAGCCGTTGATCACTGTCGATGATTTCCAGGGAGTCAAGATCCGCGGTCTCAACCGCCTGGTCGACGAGGGACTGATCGCCGCCGGCGCCGCCCCCGCCGCCATGCCCGGCTCCGAAGTCTACCAAGCCTTGCAAACCCGGGTCATCGATGCCGGCCTGACCGATGTCTCGGCCGCCTACAGCCGCAAGTTCTTCGAGGTCCAGGACTACGGCACGGTGGCGCCGTTCTTCACGGTGTATTTCCATCTGTACGTCAACCCGGGCTGGTGGGACGGGCTGGACGAGGATCTGCGCACCGCCATCCAGGCCGCCGCCACCCAGGCCGAGCAGGACGCCATCGCGCTTACCGAGCAGACCGCCGAGGAGGCGATCGGCATGCTGCAGGCCGAGGGCATGCAACTGCACCTGCAAGACGCCGCCGAGGTCGAGGCGTTCAAGGCGGTCATGCAGCCTCCGGTGATCGAGGCCTTTCTTGCCAGCAGCCCCGATGCCGCCAAGATAATCGAAGCCGCCGATCAGCTATAAACCGAACACCGCTCGGCCAGTAATGCAATCCGGTCGCTGGCGGCGCGGGCTGCTAGTCCTGGATCGGCTGATCGGCTGGCTGTGCCGGCTGGGCCTGTGGCTGGCCGGTGCGGTACTGCTGGTCTCCCTGGGGCTGGTGACCTACTCGGTCGGCATGCGCTATTTCGCCAACCGGCCGGTACCCTGGGTGGACGAGTTGGTCGGCTATCTGCTGGTGGCCAGCGTGATGCTGGCCGCCGCCGAGGCGCTGCGGCGCGGCGAGCATATCTCGGTGGACCTGATCACCGACCGCCTGCCGACCGGTGGCAAGCGCATAGCCCAGTGGTTCGCCCTGCTCACCGTGCTGATCGCCGGTCTGGCTCTGTTCATCCAGGGACTGGATACGGTGGCCTTCTCGCAGCTGCTCGGCATCCGCTCCACCGGCTATCTGGGTATCCCCATCGCCTGGCCTCAAAGCCTGATCCCGATCGGCGGTGGACTGTTGGCGCTGGCGGCCCTCAGCGGCCTGCTACGACTGACCCTGGGCCTGCCCGCCACCGAGGAGTCGGACGGGTCCAGGCAAACTCGGCCTGACGAGACTCGAACTTGACCTTTCTGCTGATCCTGCTGGCCCTGATCGTGGTCCTGCTCACCGGGCTGCCGGTATTCGCGGGCCTGGGGCTGTTCGGCGGTGTGCTGATGTGGTGGCTGGAGGGCGATCTCGGTGCCCTGGGCGACATCGTTTTCGGCAAGCTCAACACCTATCTGCTAGTCGCCATCCCCTTGTTCACCCTGATGGCGCATTTCATGATCCGCAGCCGGGTGGTCGATGATCTCTACAACACCGCACATTCCCTGCTGCGGCATCTGCCCGGCGGCCTGGGGGTGGCTACCGTGCTGGCCTGCACCATCTTCGCCGCGATCTCGGGCTCCAGCGTGGCTACCGCCCTGACCATAGGCGCGGTGGCCATCCCGCAGATGATCCGCTATGGCTATCGGCCGCAGGCGGCGTATGGCGTGGTGGCCGGTGGCGGCACGCTGGGCATCCTGATCCCACCCTCCGGCCCCATGGTGTTGTTCGCGGTGATCGCCGATGCCTCGATCGGCCAGATGTTCATCGCCGGTATCGTGCCCGGTCTGCTGATGGCCGTGCTGTTCTCGCTGTGGTGCATGATGGCTGGCGCCGGCGGCCGGGTCCAGCGGCTGCCGCGGGCCAGCTGGCGCGAGATGCTGACCGCCTTGCGGCGTTCCTTCTGGGCACTGCTGCTGCCGGTGTTCGTGCTCGGCGGCATGTATATGGGCGTATTCACCGCCACCGAGGCCGCTGGTGCCGGCGCGCTGGCGGCCCTGCTGGTCGGAGTGCTGGTGTATCGCAGCCTGAGTCCGAGCGATGTCTGGGAGGCCTCGCTGGACGCGGCCCGTACCACGGCGATGATCTTCATGATTCTGGCGGCGGCCGGGGTATTCGGTCACGCCCTGACCATGCTGCGCATCCCCCAGGAGATGGTCGCCCTGGTGACCCAGCTGGGCCTGTCGCAACTGCAATTCCTGCTGCTGCTGATGCTGCTGATCCTGGTGCTGGGGATGTTTCTGGAGACCATCTCCATCATCCTGATCACCACGCCGGTGGTGCTGCCGGTGCTGGCCGCCCTGGACATCCACCTGATCTGGTACGGCATTCTGCTGATGATCAATCTGGAACTGGCCCTGATCACCCCCCCGGTGGGCTTGAACCTGTTCACCATCAAGGCCATCACCCGGGCACCGATCGCCCACATCATGCAGGGCTCGGTGCCCTATGTGCTGATCCTGCTGGTCGGTCTGGCGCTGCTGCTGGCCTTCCCGCAGCTGGCACTGTGGCTGCCTTCGACCATGACCGGTCGGTGAAGGGGTCGAGGTGAGGCTTACTTGCGGCTGAGTCGATACACTTCGAAATCGGTGCCGGTCCAGGCATAGCGGTAATGCGCGGTCTGTACCACCCGGCTCAGGCAGCGGGGCCGTAGCAGGGCGTAACAAAGCCCGCCCGAATGCCGGACCGAGGGATAGACGATGCCGTCCTCGCCGACCTGTCTGAGCGTCCGGCCGATGCGCTGGCTTTCGCGGTAGTCGTCCGGGTCCAGCGCCGCCTGGTGGCCGGAGACATCGCGCAGTGCGGCGCTGAACATGCCCCTCAGGCAACGCATGGCCAGCCCTTGGGCCGGCTCCCGGGTCGCCGCGAAGAATAGGCGCAGATGATGAACCGTCTCGGCGATGGCGGTGGCCGTGGCCCGGGCGCAGTAGTAGACCCCGTAGCTGCCGTCGGAAAACCTGCTGCCCCGGGGATTGACATGGGTGAAGGCTGCCATGATGTAGCCGGCACCGGGCACGCCGAGCTGCATCTCGCCCGGTTCCACCAGGGACGGATCGCCGACCGATTGTCGCAGGCGCGGATTGGTGAGCGCCTGGACCTTGTAGATCGCGGCGAACTCGTCCGACTCGGCCACGTCCTCGAATAGCTGGATCGGTGGGTATTTGCTCGGAATCAGCCGGTAACCGACCGCCCGGCGGTAGCGGACCAGCGGCCAGTCCCGCGGCATCAGCCCCAGCCGCCGCGCACCGCGTCGAGTCGCCGCGTCACCTCGTAGAGATCGGCGACCCGGCCTTGTAGCATGACCTCCAGGGCCGAGCGCCCGGCGTAGAACGGGTCGCCGCTGGGTTTGCGCACCCAACCGTACAGACTTTCCGGCAATTCGAACAGGGTCCGCAGCGCCGCGTGGATGTTCAGCAGGTACGACACCCGCTCCATCAGGTCGCGCGGCAGCGGCCGCTGCCGGCCGTGCGGCGCCTCCAGCTTGTACAGGGTGCTGGTGCCTAGGCCGAGCAGAGTGGCCTTCTCCGCGGGCGTGCAGCCCCAGCGCTCCAGGATGCGCAGGGCAACCCGCAACGCCTGCATCTGTTCCTCGGGCGTGAGTCGGGCCATGCTGGCGGGCTGTTCACTGGAAGCGGTTTTGCTCATGGTGGGCCTCGTTATCTATTTGGAATTAATTATACATAGATAATTTCTCGTTCCAACTGGCCGACTGCTGGGGGAACCGCTTCGCAGAGTAGTTCGCGAAGAACTGCGGCTGGCGCTGTGGCTGCCGTCGACGATGACGGGGCAGTGATTGAAAGTAATTCGAGTTATACTAACCAAGTTAGTATCCTCGATTACGAATTACTGCCATGATGCACTGGAACGTCGAGCTTGAACAACGGGCGACCGAAAAGGGCGGAACACAATCGGCCCTGGTGGTAACCACCGCCGACGAGGCACAGTTGTCGACGGCACGGCGGTTTCTCGAGATCCTGGAGCATCGTCTGGTTCGGGCCGACGAACAGCAGATGGAAACCCTGATCGATCTAGCCATGCCGGCGCTACACTCGGTGCCCGATGAGGTGATTCTCTCCCAGGCTCGCCGCAATGCCGAGGCGCGTCAGGCCCTGGTCGAGGAATTCGGTCTGCTGAGCGCCGAGCAGATCCATCGCCTGGCACGATCACGAGCCGCGAATCAGTTCAGCACGGCCACCCGATGGCGCCACCAGGGACGTATTTTCGGGATCGAGGAACAGGACCGAGTCTGGTTTCCCGCTTTCCAGTTCGGCAGTGATGGGCGCCCGCTGCCCGTGATCCGACAGGTGCTGGAACATCTCGGCGGCGAGGGCTGGCAAACCGCCCTGTGGTTCCTGGCCGGTAACGGCTGGCTGGGCGGACAGCGCCCGGTGGACCTGCTCGTCAGCAACCCCGGCGCGGTCGTCGAGGCGGCGGCTCAGGACAGCTGCCCGGATGCCTTCTGAGATTGTCCTGCCGGAACCGCCCGATCCCGCCGAGCTTGATCCGCTCATCACCCGGTGGTCTGCGGACGAACCGTTGATCCGGGTCCATTCCAGGGAATTCACGGCGACCGCTTTCAATCCGGGGCACGGGCGCGGTCGCTTCCACCCCTTCAGCGACACTGCGGGGCATTATCGTCCCTGTGCTGTATGCCGCCAACTCCATCGACGGTGCGCTGGCCGAGACGGTATTTCGAGCCGTGCCGCTGACCGGCTCACTGCGTGCCATCCTGCGACGCAATCTGTCACGGCAGGCATTTTCCCGACTCCTGCCCCGCTGCGCGCTGACACTGATCGATCTGCGCGGCCATGGTTTGCGCCGCATCGGACTGAAGCGAAACCGGCTGCTCGAAACCGAAGCAAACGATTACGCAAGAACCGCACGCTGGGCGAAAGCCCTTCATGCGGCCCGCCCTGAAGCACAAGGCCTGATCTGGATATCCCGTCAGTTCGATACCGGCGCCGTCATGGTGCTGTTCGGTGATCGCGTAGCTGACGGCGTACTGGAAGTACATGAACCACCCACGCCGCTGGATCGCAGCACCGGCCTGACGCAGGTTCGAAATAGCGCCGAGCAGGCCGGTATTGTGGTACTGGAATAGTGCTCTCGGCTGATCGAAGATATATGCATCGCCGAACTGCAATCATGCGGCGCCATCACCCTCCTTGACCGCGATGTCGAAGTGCAGCACCTCTTCGCGAGCGCCCAGTTTGGTATACAGCGCGATAGCGGCTTCGTCCTCGGCACCGGTATCCGCCTGAACAAAGATCACATAGGCTCCGCGTGCCGCAGCGATCTTCCCGAGTTCCTGAATCAGGGCCGTGGCGATGCCCTGGCGTCGGTGTGCTGCCGCGACCGCCAGATCGTAGATGTAGATCTCGCTGCGCGCCTGCTCGAACTTCTTCAGCTCGTAGGCCGCGAGACCGCCCACGACTTCGTCCGCTTTCAAGGCGGCGAGCGCGATGAAATAGTCACTGCCGAGCAACCGCCGGAGATAATCCGTACCGGGCCGATTCCCGCCATAGGTTTCGACCTCGTCGAAGGCCTCGCCGAAGGTGGTCAGCAGGGCTTCCATCAAGGGGATGTCGTCGGGGGTGATCTGGTGGATGGTGACGTTCATTGGAAATTTCTTTGATGCGCTCAGGTCTTGATGGTCCACACATCGTATTCCACCAGAGGGTCCGTCTTTTTGCGAAGAAAGGAATTCGCTTGACGTTTCCCTTCAATGGCTGATCCAGCCTGCCTGATAGTACTGATGCACCACCCACTTCCATCGAGAGAGTTTTTAATTAGGTCTAGAGGGTTGACGCATCGTAACCGTTCATTCCCCCCGCTCTTGAGCTTCCCCTGGCGGGGCCGGTGTGGGACACTGAGCCGCAAGTACCCGAAGCGCGAATCTCGCCCCGATGCACCTGAGCGATCACAGCCTGCGCCAGCTCGATGAGGCCTACCTGGCGTCGTTGGACGCCGAGGCCTTGCGCGGCTTGTCGGTGCGGCTGCTGGCCGATCTCAAGGAGGCGCGCGAGCGGTTGAATCGGACCCCGGACAACAGTTCGCGCCCGCCGAGTAGCCGTGCGCCTTGGGAGCGGGCCGCGGAGGAGGCGCCCGAGGCGCCCGAGACGGTGGTGGCCGTGCCGGAGGGGGATGCAGGCGCGGCCTCGGCCACCGGTTCCATCGCGGCCGCGGCCGCGGCCACCGCTTCGAGCGTGCGCTCCACGTCGGTGCGCGTGTGCGCCAGGCTGGGGAAGATCGCTTCGTAGCCGCTGGGAGCGAGGTACACGCCCCGGTCGAGGAGGGCGTGGAAGAACGTCGCGTACGCCCGCGCGTCGGCGGCGCGGGCGCCCTCGTAGTCGCGCACGGGCTGCTCGGAGAAGAACAGCCCCAGGAGCGTTCCCGCCCGGGGCACCTGCACCGTCAATCCGGCCGCGGCCATGGCTTCCCGCATGCCCCGGGCGAGCGCGGTCGCGGTCT
>CAYMHN010000187.1:0-7073 GCA_964390235.1 uncultured Candidatus Competibacteraceae bacterium | reverse complement strand
CATTCCCTTGGTTACACGCTGCGGACCCTGTTCGCGGCGGTGTGCGCCGGTATGCTGATGAACCCCGGGCTGGCCGCCGGCCCCACGACCCTGACCATCGCCTCGCTGCTGGGGGAGGACAAGCCGGAAACCCGCGTCTGGGTCCGCTTCGGCGAACTGCTGGAGGAACGCCTGCCCGGGCGGTTCGAGCTGCGCATCATCACCGATGCCGCCCTGGGGGGCGAGCGGGAAGTCGCCGAGGGCGTCCGGCTCGGTTCGATTCACGGCAGTCTCGGCACCTTGGCCAGCATGAGTGCCTGGGTCGCCGAGGCGGGTGTCTTCGACCTGCCCTTCATCTTCCGGGATGACGCGCACATCGAGGCGGTAATGACCGGCCCGATCGGAGCGGAATTCAAGGAGCAGTTCCGGGAGGAGGGCTTCCGGGTGCTCGGTTACATCAACTACGGCGCTCGGCATCTACTGGCCAAGGAACCGGTAACGCGGCCCGAGGAGGTCAGGGGACAACGGATACGGGTGATCGAGAGCGCGCTGCACGTTGGTCTTTGGGACAGCCTCGGGGCCAGGCCGACCCCGATCCCGATTCCGGAAGTCTACAATGCCTTGCAGACCGGTGTCGTTGACATGATGGATCTGACCCAATCCGCGTATGTCGGCTTCCGACTCCATGAAGTGGTGCCCTATCTGATCGAGACCGGGCATATCTCGGCGCTGGGCGTGATCTATGTCGCGGAAGACTTCTTCCAGGGCCTGAACGAGGAGCAGCGCCACGCGTTTCTGGAGATCGGTGCCGAGGTGGCGCCTTATTTCAACCGGCTCATGGCCGCGGACCATTCGACCTCGATGGACCGGGCGATCGCCGAGGGTGCCGAAATAGTGCCCGTGGATCGCGAGATCTGGCGGACAGCCAGCGAACCGTTCCGGGAATCGTTCGCCGATCGGGTGGGGGGTATGGACCGGGTTCGCCGGATTGTCGAGTCGGAGTGAGGCTACATCCATCAGGAGTACTGCTGGCTTCCGCAGATATCGAGAATGCACAGCATGTAGATCCTGATCATGTCCAGGTAGTCGATGATGTCTACTCGCTCGTCGGGCATGGTGTTGTACCGCCCGCCGGGGCCGCACACGATGCCTTCCATGCCGAGTCGCTGGTAGAAGTGTGCGGCGTCGGTGCCGTAGAATCCCGGTGGCAGGATGGCGCCGGTCGGCTGATCCGTGCCGCGAACGGTCCGATACGCCCGGTTGATGGTGGCGACGATCGGCGCACCTTCGCTGACCTCGAACGGCGCCATGCTGGGTCGCCCCTCGTCACGCTCGTGGATCAGTTTCGCCCTGAGTCCTGGAAAGCGTGCCACGAGCGCATCAAGTCGTGCACCGATATCGGTCATTACACTGTCCTCGGTCTGACCCGGCGCATAGCGTGCGGAACCCTTGAGACGCACGAAATCGGCAACCTGTGGCGGCCGCCAGTCCAGGAACTCCTTGCCGAGTCCGGCCCGCAGGGACCCCACGTGAGCCCGGTTGATCGAACGGTGCTGATCGCTCCTGGCCCCGGAGAAGGTCATGGCATCGAGTTCCGGGATCAGCTGGCATGCCGCCAGCAGGGCATCGACACTTTCCTCGCGTTTGGACAGATGGCGGGTGATGCCCGTCAGTTCGATGATGAAAGTGAAGGCCCCGGCGTGCATAGTCAGTGCCTGCAGGTCGGTGGGCTCGGCATTGATGAAGCAGTCGGCGCGAATACCCGCGTCGATCGCGGCGATGGTGCCGATTCCCCCCTGGAGTTCACCGACGACATAGGTGAGGATGACGTCGCCCTTGAGCTGGACTCCCGCTTCCAGCAGGGTGCGAACCGCGCAGAAATAGGCCGCATCTCCGGACTTCATGTTGGAGCAGCCGATGCCATAGATGAACAACTCGTCGCGATGACCGCCCCAGGGATCGACCGTCCAGCCTTCGGTTACCGGATTGGTGTCGAGGTGGCCGTTGAACAGCAGGCTCCGGCCGCCACCCGTACCTGGCAGTCGCCCGATTGCATTGAAACGCTGGCCCGGTACATCCTGAAGATAAGCCTCAAGACCCAACTGGCTCATTTCGCCAACCATGAAGCGTGCCAGCGCTTTCTCGCCCTCGGTCTCCGAGTAGCTTTGGTGCTGAATCATCCGGGCCAGAAAATCCAGGGAGCGATGGGCATCCAGGCTATCGATCAGCGGTTCGTGGTTCATTCTTGAGTCCTGTTATGTTGCCGTCAGAAGGTGCTGACGGGACTGGGAATCGCGTCGAGCAAGGCACGCGTGTAGGCGTGACGGGGACCGGCTCGGAGTTGCGCGAGATCGACGGCTTCCACGAGATCGCCTCGGTACATCACGATGACATGGTGGGCGATCTGCTGGACCAGGTTCAGATCATGGGTGATGAACAGGTAGGCCGTGCCATGCCGTTCCCGGAGTTCCAGCAGGAGTCGGATGATCGAAGCCTGGACCGAGACATCGAGCGAGGAGGTGATCTCGTCGCAGATGACCAGGCGCGGGCGAGAGGCGAAGGCGCGCGCTATCGCCACCCGCTGTTTCTCGCCCCCCGAGAGCTGGTGTGGGTAGCGTCGGGCATAGTCGGCGGGCAGCCGGACATCGGCAAGCAGTTCGCGCACCACATCGCGCGGTCGGCCGCGCTCTCGCATGCGGTAGCGCCGCAGCGGTCGGGCGATGATTTCCTCGATCGTGTGGCGCGGATTGAGCGAGGCGTCAGGATGCTGGAACACGATCTGGACCGCCTGGCGATACGCGGAGGATAGCGTTGTTGCCGACCTGAATCGGTGACCGGCGAAGTCGATCTCGCCCTCGAAGGGATTGAGGCCGACCAGCGCCTTCGCGATGGTCGACTTGCCGGAGCCTGATTCCCCGACGATACCGACGATCTGCCCTGGACGCACGGTAAAGGAGACCGCACGGGCACCGAGTACGGAAGGTTGAGGGAAGATGAAATCGAACAGTGAGCGGCGCTGATAATGAACCGAAAGATCGTGGACCTGAACTATCGGTGGATCTTCGATTGCCCGTTCGTTCCGCACGAGACGCTGTTCGGGACGCGGGACGCTATCGATCAGGCTCCGAGTGTAGGGGGCTTCGGGCCTGCGGAAGATCTGCGCCGCCGTGCCTTGCTCGACGATGGCGCCGCGGTGGATGACCGCGACACGATCGGCGATCGCGGCAACCAGTGCCAGGTCATGGGAGATGTAGAGCGAGGCGACGCCGGTTTCCTGCTGCAAATCCTGCAGCAGGTCGAGGATCTGTCGGGCGGTGATGACGTCCAGTGCGGTAGTCGGTTCATCGAACAGGATGCATTCGGGTTGGCAGGCAAAGGTGGAGGCGATGACCACCCGTTGCTTTTCTCCTCCCGAGACCTCGTGTGGATAGCGTCGCATCATGCCCTTCGGGTCCTGGAGTCCGACCCGCTCGAACATGCAGGCTGCCTCGACACGTGCCGCCTGGCTCCCGACGCCGCGATGGCGCCGAAGAACCTCGATGATCTGATCCCCGAGCGTCATGATCGGATTGAGCGAGGTGCTCGGGTCCTGGAATACCATGCCGATGCGCCGACCGCGCAAGCCGTCCATCCGCCGGTCGGATGCGCCCATGAGATCTTCGCCGGTCAGTTGGATGCGGCCCGATGTCTCCAGTGCGTTACCGGGCAGATGCCGCATGATGGCAAGCGCCAGCGAGCTCTTTCCCGAACCCGATTCACCGACCAGGCCCAGGACCTCGCCGCGGTCCACCCGCAGGCCGACCTGTCGCAGAGCGGGCAAGATGCCGTCCCGGGTCCGATAGGCCAGGGAGTAGTCATCGACGGCCAGCACCGGGGTCCGGTCGGCGGTCTCAGTGGCGGGGATTGAGGGCATCTCGCAGTCCGTCCCCGAGCAGATTGAAACCGATGGCCACCATCGCGATCGCCACCCCGGGCGCCACGATCATCCAGGCGTTGCGGAACAGATAGCTCCTGGCTTCGGAGACCATCAGCCCCCATTCCGATGAGGGTGGCTGCGCGCCCAGTCCGAGAAAACTCAGGGTGGCGAGCAGCATGATCGCGAAAGCGACCCGGATCGTCGTTTCCACTACCACCGGTGCCAGTACGTTGGGAAGCATCTCGCGCAGTATGATGTAGCTGGCCGTCTCACCCCGGGCGATAGCGGCATTCACGTAGTCCAGTCGGCGCACGGTGAGGGCGACCGAGCGGGCGATCCGAGCCATCCCGGGTGTGAAGGTGATCCCGATGGCCAAGAATGCGTTGAACGCGCCGGTACCCAGCACGGTCACGATCAACAGGGCGAACAGCAAGCTCGGGATCGCCATGACCGCGTCGACGACTCGCATCAGGAACTCGTCGACGCGTCCACCGATATAGGCGGATGCCGTACCCACGACGGCACCCAGCGCGGTGCCTAGCAGCGTCGCCGCGATTGCGTAGATGACCGTGGGGCGTGCCCCGTGCAGGAGGCGACTGAAGATGTCCCGCCCGAACTGATCGGTCCCGAGCAGAAAGGTGCTGCCAGGACCCTCGAAACGGTGACCGAAATGGAACTGTTCGGGGTCGAAGGGCGCTAACAGTGGGCCGAACAGCACCACCAGCATCACCAATCCGACCAGGAGCAGGCCGATCGCTCCCTGGGGGGAACGAGACAGATTGGACAACACCTCAGTCATACTGAATGCGCCGATCGAGAGTGGCGTAGGCGATGTCGGCCAGAAAGTTGGCGATCGCATAGGTCCCGGCCATGATCAGCGCTCCCGCCTGGATTGCCGGTAGGTCGCGGGACTGGATGGCGACGATCAGCTGGCGACCGATGCCGGGAAAGGCGAAGATTTCCTCGACGACGATGATGCCACCCAGGAGATAGCCGATATCCAGGGCGACGATGGTGATTGCCGGCATCAACGCATTGGGCAGGGCGTGGCGAAATATGACCCGGCGCCGGGACAGCCCCTTCAAGCGTGCGGCTCGCACATAGTCGCTGTGCAGCACGTCGATCATCTCGGAGCGCACCATGCGCGAGACATGCGCGATGAGAACCACGGACAATGTCAATACCGGGAGCGTCAGATGCCTGAGGCCGTTCCAGAAATCCTCGGTAAGTGGCACGTAGCCGGTGGCCGGGAAAAGACCCAGTGCCGGATTGGCCAGGATCAACAGGACGATGGTCGCGGTCACGAACTCCGGCAGCGACACCCCCACGTAGGAGCCGATGCCGATGGCCACATCGGTGGGGCGTCCCTGGTAAAGCGCGGCCAGAATGCCGAGCGGTATCGCAACCACCAGCATCAGCCCGATCGCCAGCAACGCCAGCAACAACGACCTTCCGAGGGCGGTGAACATCATCTCGGAGACGGGCAGTCCGGTACGCATGGAGGTGCCGAAATCGCCTGTCATCAGTCCGCTCAGCCAGCGCCAGTACTGCAGCCAGAGCGGTGCGTCCAGCCCCAGACGCTGGCGCACCCCGGCCAGTGCCTCGTCGGTGGCGGTTTCGCCCAGGAGCATCTGCGCCGCATCACCCGGCAGAACCCGGGTGATGAAGAACACCAGCGTCGAAACGACCAGCAGGGTGAAGCCGATGAAAACCAGTCGCTTGCCGATGAAACCCGCTGTCACGTGGCGTTGCCCCGAGAACCGTCAGGCCCTGAGCCAGACGTCTTCGAGGCGGAACACCGCTCCGCGCGGATGCAGATGAAAGCCCTCGACGTGATCACGGTGCGCGGCAAGCAGGTCGAAGAAGATCGGGATCACCGAGGGCGCCTCCTCCGCCATCAGTCGCTGTGCCCGGGCATAGATCTCCGCGCGCTCGGGACCGTCAGGTGTACGCCGGCCACGCTCGATCAGTGCGTCGAACTCGGTATTGTTCCAGCGCGTCTCGTTCCACGGCGCATCCGAGGTGAACAACAGCGAGCAGATCGCGTCGGCGGTGGCCTGCATATTGTAGAAACCGACATAGAAATCGCCCTTGCGCCAGACTTGATCGAGATAGGTGCTGTGCGGCATGGTCTGTACGTTGATCCGAAAACCGGCCGGCCCCGCCATCTGGCGAAAGGCCACCCCGAGCTGGGTTCGGGTGCCGGGTCGATCGGAGGCGACCAGGGTCAGATCGAGGCCATCGGGATAACCCGCCTCGCTCAGCAGTTCGCGGGCACGCTCGAGATCGGGACGGCGTGGTTCGATGGGCGTGTGATAGCGATAAGCCGAATTGACCGGTGTATCCGAGCCGATCGTGCCATAGCCCTCGGCCACGAAATCCAGCAAGGCCTCGCGCTCGATGCAGAGGGCGAGGGCCTGCCGAACGCGGACATCCTGGAAAGGCTCGCTGTCGCAGCCCATGTTGACGTTCAGGAACTGACCGGACGGCGTGCGCAGTCCGACCACCCCGGAGGCGTTGACCAATCGATCGTAGTCGGTGGGATCGGCCCGCATCATGATATCGGTATCGGCGGCGATCAGCGCCGAACCCTCGGCGGTGATATCCGGGTAAATCAGCATCCGGATCCGGTCGAGAAAGGGTCGTTCGGGGTTGTAGTAATCGGGGTTGCGCTCGACGACGATCTGCCGCTCGGGTTCGTAGGAGACCAGACGAAACGGTCCGGTGCCGACCGCCACCCGATTGAGGCTGTCGAAGTCCTCACGCAGCACGGATGCCGGCACGATCTTGGCGTTGGTGTAGGCCAGCGCGACGGGCAGATCGGCGTAGGGTCCCGAGGTGCGGATCACGACCGTGCGCTCATCACTCGCCTGGACGTCGATGATCGGGCCGATATTGCGACGCCCTGGCGAGCCGACCGATTCGTCGAGAATCATTTGCAGGGTGACGAGCACATCTTCCGCGGTCAGTGCGGCGCCGTTCTGGAATACAACGCCTGAGCGGAGCGTGAACGTCCATTCGGTGAGATCCTCCGAGGCACTCCAGTTCTCCGCCAGGTCCGGCTGCGGCTCCATGCTCGGACCGAGACGAGTGAGTCCGCTGTAGAGCAGTTCGCCCAGCATGTACTCCGGATTCACCCGATGCATGAGCGGATTGAGCACGCTGGGTGCCTGGTCCA
>CAYMHN010000186.1:0-7131 GCA_964390235.1 uncultured Candidatus Competibacteraceae bacterium | reverse complement strand
CGCATAGGAATTTCATTCTCGCCATGACGGTTCTCCTCTCGACTCGTTATCAGGCGGGTACCACACGGCACAGGGTGGTCTTGGTTTCCTGCATCATCGTCACGGCGTCGTAACCGTAGGTCGTCGCGGTGTTGGTTGATTCACCGAGCACATACGGGTCCGCGCCTTCCGGATACTTGGAACGCAGATCCTGCCCCTGGAAATGGCCGCCGAAATGGAAGGGCGTGAATACCGTCCCACGACCCACACGGTCGGTCACCATAGCCTTGATCCGGATCCGTCCGCCTTCCGGCCCCTCCAGCCAGACCATCTCGCCATCGCGCACACCGGCGTTATTGGCGTCGGCGGGGTTGATCTCGACGAACATGTCCTGTTGCAATTCGGCCAGCCAGGGGTTGGAGCGGGTTTCGTCACCGCCACCCTCGTATTCCACCAATCGGCCGGAGGTGTGGACCAGCGGAAACTCGCGGGAATAATCCCTGGCCTGCACCGACTTCCAGCGCGTGGGCAGCCGGTAGAATACCTTGCGATCCTCGTAGGTCGGGTAATCGGCGACCAGATCGTAACGTGGGGTATACAGTGGTTCCCGGTGGATCGGCACCCGGTCCGGGAAGTTCCACACATAGGCCCGTGCCTTGGCATTGCCGAAGGGGTGGCAGCCGTGCTTCATGGCGACCCGGATGATGCCACCCGACAGATCGGTGGTCCAGGCCTTGCCTTCCGCCTCACGCTGCTCGTCGGGGGTCAATTCATCCCACCAGCCGAGTTGCTTGAGCAGATCGGCGGTGAACTGCGGATAACCATTCTGGATCTCCGCCCCTCTGGACCAGGAATCCTCGGCCAGCAGGTTCTCGCCTTCGTACTCGGTACCAAAGTTGGCCCGGAAATTGCCGCCGCCTTCCATGACATGCTTGCTGGTGTCGTAGAGCACATGGGTACCCGGATGTTTCAGTTCCGGTGTGCCGTAGCAAGGCCAGGGCAGGCAATAGGTCTCGCCGTCCAGGGGGCCGCCCACGGCTTTCAGGCTGACCACATCGAAATGACGCTGGTTGGCCATGTGCGCCTTGAGGCGTTCCGGACTCTGGCCGGTATAGCCGATCGACCAGGTGCCGCGGTTGATTTCCCGCAACACGCTTTCCGGTACCGGCTGGTTGTCCACGACCTCGATATTCTTGAACATCTGGTCGACGAAACCCAGCTTGGTGGCCAAGCGATAGGCAATCTCGGAATCGGGCTTGTGTTCGAACAGCGGCTCGATCACCTGCTCCCGCCACTGGATCGAACGGTTGGAGGCCGTCACCGATCCGGCCTGCTCATACTGCGTGGCGGCAGGCAACAGATAGGTGTCGTTCTGGCGATCATGCAGCACGGCGGTGACCGAGGGATAAGGGTCGATGACCACCAGCAGATCCAGCTTTTCCATGGCCTGTTTCATTTCGGGCTGGCGGGTCTGCGAGTTGGGTGCATGGCCCCACATCATGACGGCGCGGATGTTGTCCTTCTGGGAAATATTGGCCTTGTCTTCCAGCACCCCGTCGATCCAGCGCGACACCGTGATGCCGCCGCTGTTCATGGGCTTGACCGTACCGCCCTGGCCATTGTCGTACTCGCCCTGGTCGAAGCGGCTCGCCAACCAGTCGTAGTCCACGTCCCAGACCCGGCTCCAGTGGCGCCAGCCCGCTTCGGAGATCGGGTAGTAACCCGGTAGATTGTCCGGGTTCGGCCCGATATCGGTGGCGCCCTGCACATTGTCATGGCCGCGGAAGATATTGGCTCCGCCGCCCTCGACCCCGATATTGCCCAGGGCCAGTTGCAGACAGTTGTAGGCGCGCACGTAATTGCTGCCGATGGTGTGCTGGGTACCGCCCATGCACCAGACGAAGGTTCCAGGTCGGTTCTCGGCCATGGTCTTGGCGACCTCGTAAAGACCCTCCCGGCCGACACCGGTCACACGCTCGACCTCGTCCGGCGTCCACTTGGCGACTTCCTCGCGGACCCGGTCCATGCCGAACACGCGCTGGCGAATGTATTCCCGGTCTTCCCACTCGTTATCGAACACATGCCAGAGTATGCCCCAGATCAGCGCCACGTCGGTACCGGAGCGGAACCGCACATAGGTGTCGGCGTGGGCCGCGGTGCGAGTGAAGCGCGGATCCATGACGATCAGCTTGGCGCCGTTCTCCTTGGCCCGCAGCAGCATCTGCATGGCCACCGGGTGGGCCTCGGCGGCATTGGAGCCGCACATGATGATGCACTTGGACTTGTTGATGTCGTTATACGAGTTGGTCTGGGCGCCGTAGCCCCAGGTGTTGGCCACGCCCGCCACGGTGGTGGAGTGGCAGATGCGCGCCTGGTGGTCGCAGTTGTTGGAGCCCCAGAAGGCGGCGAACTTGCGCTGCAAGTAGGCACCTTCGTTACTGGCCTTGGACGAACCCGCAAACCACAGGGCATCCGGGCCGGACTCCGCGCGAATCGCCAGCAGCTTGTCGCCGATCTCGTCCATGGCCTGCTCCCAGCTGATGCGCTGCCACTGGCCATCCACCAGCTTCATGGGATACTTGGTCCGCCGGGTGCTGTGGCCGTGATTGCGCAAGGCCGCGCCCTTGGCGCAGTGCGCGCCTAGATTGATCGGACTGTCGAAGTTGGGCTCCTGGCCGATCCATACGCCATTCTGTACTTCGGCTATGGTGCTGCAACCGACCGAACAGTGCCCGCAAATCGTCTTCTTGCGGACGATCTCGGCGCTCGGATCGAATTGCCTGGCCGCATGGGCCTTGCGGACCATGGTGGTCGGCAGCATGCCGGCCACGGCGGCACCACCCACGGCAAGTCCGGTACCCTGCATGAAGGTCCGGCGGCCTATGGCCTTGCCCAGGAGACCCGGAGCGGGAGCGGAAACCGCCGCGGGTGATTTCTTGATGAGTTTCATGACGAACCTCCTCCAGGTGAATCCAGTCAGGGGGTTATCGGATAGGTGCTACCCGAGCCCATCAGAAGTTAGCTCTGGCGTAGTAGTCCCTGATATGCCGGGTCGCCCGGTAACCGGCCTCCTCGCTGGATACCCCGGGCTGTTGCTCGTCCCGGATATCGGCGAGTGCGGTACCGGCACCGAGGGCGGCCGCGCCACCGGTTACCACCACGGTCTTCAGGAAGTCACGCCGGGACGGCACGCCTGATTCATGGTGCTTTGGCGTTGTCATAACTGTCTCCTCATTCACAGCGATTGATCACACACATCCTCGATCGGGGGCTTGCCACCCATTCCGGCCGCGTGAATTCAGGCCGGCATCGAGAAATACCTTTGCTCCAGACGAACCAACTCCTCGCCTAAACGGCCGACGGCCTTGTAGAAGCCCGCGGACGGCGCCTGCTGTACCTCTTCGAAGAAACGGTCCATCCATCCACCGAGGTGGCGCTGGAAAAACGCATGCTGCCATTCGAACGACACCTCCGCGTCGCTGATGACCAGCGCCATGATCTCGCAGATGGCCCCGGCATGATCCTCCGGTTCGCTGACCTGTTCGCGGCGCTCCACACCCAAGGCTTGCAGATCCTGGCGCAGCAGGATCAGCGGTCGCTCCAGCAGGGAACCAGTCAGATAATAGGACGCATAGGGGATGATCTCGCCACCACCCACTCCGATGAACACCGCCTGGTATTCCCGAGCGATTTCCGAGGTCGTCGCCTGCTCGGCCGCCAGCCGTAGCATCGACCAGGCCCTGGCCATGGCATCACCGTCATCGATACCCCGGTCGTCGATGTCACCAAGCCGCTGCAGCAGGTCGGCATCCGGCGGAGCGGCCAGCAGATTGCCAAGCAGGCTCCAGGTGCCGGCGCGCAACCGGTCCTGCTCGTCGAGCCGGTCGGCCGCGGGATTCATGGCAGCACCGCTCCCGCTCATCAGCGTCGGTCCTTGTCCATGCCGTAGACCTTGGGCCGGGAGCCCTGTTCGGCGGGCTCGGCATACAGGTCGATCACCCGGCAGTCACCACACATGCGGAGGCGACGGATGCTATCCTCCGACTGGAACATATGATGCCCCTGCAAACGCCCCGTCATCCGGCTTATCACACTGGCCGTCGCAAACGGCTTGCCGCAACGGATGCAGTGAAACGGCTCTTCCTCATTGAGAACCCTCGACCGACGCCGCTGTTCCCAGTTGAAGTGAAAACGTGCTTCCAGGGTAATGGCATCCTCCGGACAAGCCGCCTGGCAAAGCCCGCACTGCACGCAGTTTTCCTCGGTGAAGTTGAGCTGCGGTCGTTCCCCGGCGTCGGTCAGCGCAGCCGTGGGACAGACCTGCGGACAGGCCATGCACAAGGTGCAGCGGGTCTGATCGACCAAGACCTGACCGAACGGCGCGCCGACCGGGAGGGTCACCAATGGTTCCGGCGACAGATTCGCCTGCAAAGCCTGCTCGTAAAGATGGTTGAGGGCCAGGCGTAGCGTGCCACGCTTCTCATTCGAGGTCGCGAAAGTGGCCGTTTTGCCGATCGACGCGTGCGGCTCCGCCGCGCTCAGCTGCACCGGCAGCGGGTTGTCGAGGGTCAGCAGCCGCAGTCGATCCGGCTCGTATCCCATGGCCTCCAGCAGCGGCCGAGTGTAGCCGATCTGCCGGCTGATCTCCTGCCGTACCGAGGCGGCGACCGCCGGGGTGTCGAGCACCAGGACCTCACCGGCACCATACGCCAACGCGGTCAACCAGATATCCATGCCGACGGCACCGATTTCGTCGACCTGCACCGGAATGACCTGTTCCGGAAGCTCGGCGGCGGCCTCCCGCAACTGCTCGGCACCTTGCTCAGCGTCGTGAAACAGCAAGGTCGGGTGCTGTCCTCCCGCCGCGAAATAGGCCTTGAGGGCGGCCCGAATCGCCGCCAGCTGGTCGCGCGGACCAGGGTAAGCATAGGTGAGCGCCCCGCTGGGGCAGGCCGTGGCGCAACTGCCGCCACCCTGGCACAGATAGGGGTCGATCCCAACCAGATCGCCCAGGGAAGTGATGGCGCCGGTGGGGCAGGTGTCGAGGCAGCGGGTACAGCCACTGAGCTTGCTACGCCCATGGGCGCAGATGTCCGGGTTATAGCGGACGAAGACCGGTTTCTCGAACTCACCGATCATCTCGGGGATTTCCGTCACCATCCGGGCGAGGCGCTCGGAGTCGCCAGCGGGTGCGTAATAGCCGATGGGCGGCATATCGCTACGGATGCCGGGTTGGCGTCGCAAGTCCAGAACCAGATCGAAATACGGGTGATCGGCGCGCGTCAAGCCGGCGGGGCTGAGTGCCTCGCCCTCGGGAGTGCGGACGGTTACCGCGAAACGTCCGAGATGGCCTTCCACGGGACCGGGCTCGCCATACAGTACCAGCACCTGTTGCCGATCATCACGCGCCCGAGCGACCTCCTCGGGCAGCTGTCCGGCATGGGGTTGCGGAGCCAGCAAGGTGCAATGCAGATGCTGGCGCAGCAGATCGGCGCAAGCCAGGCCATCGACCTCCGCGCCGATGATCAGCAGATAACCCGCCGAGCGATACGCCACGATCGAGGTGGGCTCCGCCTCGATCGTGGCGGCGGCCTCGAGTGCGGCACGGCGAGCCCGCCCATTGATACCGGTGGCAGGAAACTCGCTCATGTCACACCCTGGTCGGGATCGCCCGCCGATGCGACTTCACTGCGCGTCTCGCGTAGCACCCTGGCCTCGGCCTCTTCCCGGGTGATCTCTTCACCCAGTTCCAGCAGCCGATGACGCAGCTTGTCGGCCTCGCGGACGATGGCCGACTTCATGTCGTGGGGAATGATGTTCCCCAGGGGTTCGAAGCTGGTGTAGTCGTCAGCGTACTCGGCACACAGGCAGATCTGGTTGTACTTGGGAGATCGGAACACCTTGGTCAGCGCTTGCACGCGCAGGTTCGGCGAAATGTTTCGAGCCAGGAACACGCTCAGGTCGGACGTTTCATCCAGGATGTCCAGGGGCGGCATATCGGCATCGGTCAGTTCCTCGTAGCGCTTGCCGGTGCGCGGGTCGATCCGGGTTCCGGGATCCTGCTCGGCGGCAGTACCCGACGGTTGATCGATCGGCGCCAACGAATCCGTTGGCTCGCCATGACGCAAGGCGGTCTTGCGCCGTGACCAGCGGCTGATAAAGCTGTCCTCCCGCCCCTGATCGACATCGGTCGGGGGCAGGATCGATGCCTTGTTCGTCATCCGGCGTCTCCGGCCCAGTCGCCCACCTCGGCATCATAGAGGAGTCTGCTGCGCCGCTTGCCGCGGGCCTTGCGCTGTTTCGGCTGATAATGGTCGAGGACGAAATGCTCGAGCCAGCGGAAGACTTCGGGGGGCATGGGAACCTGGAATACTTGTTGACCCGGGTCGCGCAAATCGGTCGCGTCCAGATTCTGGGCCTCGTCGAGGCTGACCGTGACCTTCAAGGGTCGCAGTTCCGCGGACTCGACGAGACTTGCGATCACATGGACCTTGGGTTGACTGGCGTTGATAGTGAGCGCGTAATCGTCAACCAGGGGCGGGCGCAGACGCAGGCTGAAGCCGGTCCACATGTAGAGATCGCCTTCGGGAGCGGAGCGTATCCGCAGGCAACGCACCGTGTCGCTGGCGAAGCGTTCACCCACGACAACGCCTTGCACCGACCATCTGCGCGGTCCGCCTTCCGCCACCATGCAATCGGTGATCACCGAAACCGGCAGCACGGAATCGGCCCGCCACTCGTCCAACGGTTGTTCGCCCATGATCCTCCAACACTCTGCCCCGAGTCCGGTCGAGACCGTAGGCAATCGGGTTATATCTTAATAACAAATGCTAACAAAAATCATACCATTTCCACCCATAGCACCGCAATAGAACCAGTCCAAACCCGGCTCGCCAGGGAGAACCGGCTGTATCGATTTACAGCAGCGCTGCCGCCGCATAGCATAAACCATGACCATCGCCATCCCGAAACCATCCGTGTCCACTGTCTTGCCTGCTGCAACCGGATTCTGGCCCAACTGCGGCTACCACCGCCTGGCTGTCACGGCGCATCGCCTGCAGGTGACCGAAGCGTTCCTGCGAGGCTTTTTCGAAACACCGGAATTGAGCCCCATCGATAGCTCCTGCGCCCACGAGCGCGACCTGCACCGCC
>CAYMHN010000185.1:0-7144 GCA_964390235.1 uncultured Candidatus Competibacteraceae bacterium | reverse complement strand
GTGGCCGCGGGTTGGTCTTGGGCCAGCAGCAGATACTCCCGCAGGCTGGTCAGGGTCTGGTAATTCAGTCGTTTCTCGCTGGCGTCGCGCTGGGCGGTCGAGGGTGACTGGATCTCAACGATCAGCCGCGGCCGGGTCTCGTAGTAGTCGTGCGGCTCGTCCTCGACCGGTTCGCAGCAGACCATGAGGTCGGGATAATAGAAGCAGTTGGCCGCCTCGATCCACACCTTCATGTCGCTTTGCGTCACCCGACAGGGTGTATCCCGCAGATGATTGCCTAGCGCAATCGTCAGGTTTGTCGCCAACCGATTGTGCGCGCGCGACGCGCCGACCATGGCGAACAGCTCGCCGTCGATGTACTCGTGGCGCACTTCGCCATCGTTTTCCAGCGCCAGATACTCGGCGACAGTATAGCGGTGAATCCTTACAGCCTGCATGAGGGATTTCCCGGGATTTGCCGCCGATTATAGCGCGATGCGGGCTCGACCACGGGCAAATCGCCCGGAAACCTTATTCCAGCGATGGGGTGGGCAGCGCTCCGCCGCCCACCCTGCGCGGTCCCCGAGCCGCCTCAGCCCTGCACCGAACCGGTGGAGTGGGCGCCGTAGAACTGCTCTTCCTTGCTGACCCGGCGCTTGGGTATCGGGTCGTTGCCGCGCCAATAGTTGGAGGCGGCCGCGACACCGCTGCCGGGCTCGACTGCTATGCCCACGTCCAGCATGGCCATTTCCGCTCCGGCGAGCGCGCCCATCAGCATGAGTTCGTTCAGGTCGCCCAGGTGGCCGATGCGGAACAGCCTGCCCGCCATCTTGGACAGGCCCGCACCCAGGGCGAGATTGTAGCGGCGGAACGCCACGTCGATCACATGGGCGCCGTTGATCCCCTCCGGCACCATGACGGCGCTGACGGTGTCCGAATACCATTTTGGCTCCCTGGCGCAGAGCGGTAGTTTCCAGCCTCGAGTGACGGCCGCCCGGACGCCTTCGGCGTAATAATGGTGGCGGGCGAAGATGTTCTCCAGCCCCTCCTCGAAGATCAGATCCAGGGACTCGCGCAGGCCGTAGAGCATGGGCAGGGCGGGGGTATAGGGGAAATAGCCGGTCGGGTTGGCCTTGAGCATGTCGGCCAGATCGAAGTAGCAGCGCCGGGACTTGGCGTGCTGCATGGCGTCCAGCGCCTTGCGGCTGGTCCCCAGAATGCCGAGGCCGGCGGGCAGCATCAGGCCCTTCTGCGAACCGGTGACCGCCAGATCGACGCGCCACTGGTCCATGCGAAAATCGATGCTGGCCAGCGAGCTCACGGCATCGACGAACAGCAGGGCGGGGTGGTTGGCGGCATCCATGACTCGGCGCAGTCCGCCGATATCGCTGGTCACGCCGGTAGCGGTCTCGTTGTGACAGGCGAGTATTCCCTTGATCTTGTGCTCCCGGTCGACCCGCAAGACTTCCTCGGTGCGCTCCAGCGGCACGCCTTCACCCCATTCGACGTCCAGTACCTCGACGTTGAATCCGAGCCGCTGCGCCATGTCGATCCACAGATGGCTGAACTGGCCGAACCGCGACGCCAGCAAGGTGTCGCCCGGCGACAGGGTATTGGTGAGCGCGGCTTCCCAGGCGCCGGTGCCGGACGACGGGAAGATGAAGATCCGCCCCTCCTCGGTCTTGAAAACCTTTTTCAGATCGCTCAGCACGCTGATCGACAGATCGGGAAACTTCGACGAGCGGTGATCCTCCATGGCGACCAGCATGGCGCGCTGGACGCGGTCCGGGATATTGGTGGGGCCAGGGACGAACAGGAAGTTGCGGCCGGTGATACGACTCATGTGCAATGCTCCTTATCGGGTTGGTCAAGTTCGGCTTGGCACATGGTAAACTGCAAATGGAAAATTCGTCGAAAAAACTCCACGGTGTGAAACATGTTGATCCAACGCGAACGCAGCGCCCTGCTGCTCATCGACGTCCAGGAGCGCCTGCTGCCGGCCGTCCACGAACCCGAACAGGTACTGGAACACTGCGATTGGCTGCTGGGTCTGGCCCTGCGGCTGGAGGTACCGGTGCTGGTGTCCGAGCAGTATCCCCGTGGTATCGGGTCTACCGCGGCGCAACTGCGCGAGCGGGTAGCCGCCGATCGGGTGATCGAGAAGCTGCACTTCAGCTGCGCCGCCGAGCCGGCGTGCCTGGAGCGGATCGAGTCCCTGGATCGGGAGCAGTGGATCCTGGCCGGGATCGAATCCCATGTCTGCGTGTTGCAGACCGCCCTGGGTCTGCGCGCGCTGGGCAAGCAGGTATTCGTGGTGGCCGAGGCGGTAGCCTCCCGCAAGCCTGGCGACAAGGAACTGGCCCTGGAGCGAATGCGTCAGGCCGGAGCTTGGATCGTCAGCCGCGAGATGGTCGGTTTCGAGTGGCTGCATCGGGCCGGCGACGAGCTGTTCCGCGAGATCAGCCGGGCCTATCTGCGCTGATCCGGATCAACCGCCCCACGGACCGTATTTGTACACGGTGACCACCACGCTGAGCAGGAAATACAGCAGCAGGGCGATCATCAGATGCTGCTTCAGCTCCCGCCAGTCGCGCTCGCCATAGGCCCGCCGCAGCCGGCGGCGCACGGCGGGCAGGCACAGCAACAGCACGACGATGGCCAGGAACAGCAGCAAAGCTCTCAGCATGGCGCTATCATACGGGTTCAAGCCCGCGCGATGGTACCCGAGCGCGACGCATCGTTCAGGTTACCGATGATGAACCGTAATTATCTCGAGTTTGAAAAACCGATCGCCGAACTGGAAGCGAAACTGTCGGAGTTGCGCAAGCTCAGCGCTGACGCCGAACTCAATATCAGCGATGAGATCGAGCAGCTCGAAACCAAGAGCCAGTCGCTGACCGAGTCCATCTTCGCCAGTCTGACACCCTGGCAGATCGCCCAGCTGGCCCGGCATCCCGAGCGTCCCTATACGCTGGATTATGTCGAGCGTATTTGCACCGATTTCCACGAGCTGCACGGCGACCGGGCCTACGCCGATGATCCGGCCATCGTCGGCGGTCCGGCCCGCTTGGGTGGACTTCCGGTGATGGTGATCGGGCACCAGAAAGGCCGCGACACCCGTGAGCGCCAGCGCCGCAACTTCGGCATGCCGCGCCCGGAGGGTTATCGCAAGGCGCTGCGCCTGATGCAGATGGCCGAGCGGTTCAAGCTGCCGATCCTGACCTTCATCGATACGCCCGGCGCCTATCCCGGCATCCGCGCCGAGGAGCGCGGCCAAAGCGAGGCCATCGCGCGCAATCTGCTGGAAATGTCCCAGTTACAGGTACCCATCATCTGCACCGTGATCGGCGAGGGTGGGTCCGGCGGAGCGCTGGCCATCGGGGTCGGCGATCGCGTCCTGATGCTGCGCTACAGCACTTATTCGGTGATCTCGCCCGAGGGCTGTGCCTCGATCCTGTGGAAAAGTGCCGACAAGGCCGCGGATGCGGCCGAGATCATGGGGATCACCGCCGAACGCCTGAAAGCGTTGGAACTCATCG
The DNA here is from genome assembly GCA_964390235.1 of uncultured Candidatus Competibacteraceae bacterium. Lineage (GTDB taxonomy): Bacteria > Pseudomonadota > Gammaproteobacteria > Competibacterales > Competibacteraceae > CAYMHN01. The sequence continues at coordinate 3,626 of CAYMHN010000185.1, read as the reverse complement.
ACCAGGTGATCGACGAGCCACTGGGTGGCGCGCATCGGGACTTTCATGCCACGGCCGATACCCTGAGGCGGATCCTGCTGGAGCAACTTGACGAACTGCTGGCCCTGTCGGTCGAGGAACTGCTGGTCCGGCGCGAGCAGCGGCTGCTGAGCTACGGGGTCTACAAGGAGGTCTGAAGATGCTCGCCGGCGAGCGGTTGTCCGCCCTGCTGGCTACCTATCCCGAGCACCATAGGCTGTTGCTGGCCTACAGCGGCGGCCTCGATTCCCGGGTTCTGCTCCACCGTCTGGCTGGCGATACCGCGCTGCTGCAAGGCCGGACCCTGCAAGCGCTGCACATCAATCATCAGTTGCAACCGCGGGCCGCGGACTGGGCGCGGCGTTGCCGGGACCAGTGCGTCGGTCTGGGGGTGGAGTTCCGGTGCCTGACCGTGGATGCTAGCCCCGGTGCCGGCGAAAGCCCGGAGGCGGCGGCCCGGCGCGCCCGCTATCAGGCCCTGGGCGAGCGGGTCGATCGACATACCCTGCTGCTGACCGCCCATCATCGGGATGACCAGGCCGAGACCGTGCTGCTGGCCCTGCTGCGTGGCAGCGGACCCCGAGGACTGGCGGGGATGCCGCTGGCCCGGCCATTTTCCGATGGGATTCTGCTGCGGCCCCTGCTGGATTGCAGCCGCGCCTCGCTGCTGGATTACGCCAGGCGCGAACGGCTGGACTGGATCGAGGATCCCAGCAACGCCGATCCGGGCTTCGACCGCAACTATCTGCGCGCCCGGGTGCTACCGGTGCTGTGCGAGCGCTGGCCGGCGGCACCGGACAGTCTGACCCGCAGTGCCCGGCATTGCGCTGATGCCGAGCAGCTGCTGGGACAGCTGGCGGCGCTGGATCTGGAACGAATCGGCCAGCCGGATCGCAGCCTGGATCTGGTCTTGCTGAAGCCGCTGGACCGTGCCCGGCGGGGTAATCTGCTGCGCCACTGGCTGCGCTCCCTGGGGTTGCCCTTGCCCAGCGACCGACAGCTGCGGCAGCTGCTCGGCGAGCTACCGGCCACGGGCGAGGATCGACAACCTTGCTGGCGCTGGCCGGGTGCCGAATTGCGCCGTTATCGGCAAGCGCTGCATGCCATGGCACCGTTGCCGCCGCCGCCCGATCCGGTCGCGGATTGGCGAGGCCGGTGGTTGCAGCTTTCCGACGGCAGTTGTCTGAGTCTGCGACCCACTCCGGGCGCAGGTCTGGCGGTGGACGGGACGACCAGTTTCAGCGTGCGCCTGCGGCGGGGAGGCGAGCGGTTTCATCCGGTCGGTCGGGGGCACGGACAGTCGCTCAAAAAGCTGCTGCAGGAGGTGGGAATTCCACCCTGGGTGCGTGAGCGCCTGCCCTTGCTGTACCTGGGCGATGAGCTGCTGGCTGTCCCCGGGGTCGGTGTGGCGGTCTTGCGCGCGGTATCCCCGGACCAGGTCGGCCTGACGCTGGAATGGCAAAACCCGCACGCATCTGTTACCTTGTCTTCCCGTCCCGACGCGGGTCGATCCGACGCGCGTTCCGTTCAGGCCGGATCCGAATCAACATGACGCGTTTCATCTTCATTACCGGCGGTGTCGTGTCCTCCCTGGGCAAAGGCATTGCCGCCGCATCGCTGGGCGCGATTCTCGAAGCGCGCGGTTTCAAGGTCAGCCTGATCAAACTCGATCCCTATATCAACGTCGATCCAGGCACCATGAGCCCGTTCCAGCATGGCGAGGTCTATGTGACCGCCGACGGGGCCGAGACCGATCTGGATCTGGGGCATTACGAGCGTTTCGTGCGCATGACCGCCAGTCGGCGCAACAGCTACAGCGCCGGGCGTATCTACGAGAACGTGATCCGCAAGGAGCGTCGCGGCGACTATCTCGGCGCCACGGTGCAGGTCATTCCGCATATCACCGACGAGATCAAGCGCTGCATCCATGCCGGCGCCAACGAAGCCGATGTGGTCATGGTCGAGATCGGCGGCACGGTGGGCGACATCGAATCGCTGCCGTTCCTGGAGGCGATCCGCCAGATGGGCATCGAACTGGGCCGCGACCGCGCCCTGTTCATGCACCTGACCCTGCTGCCCTATATCCGCTCCTCGGGGGAACTCAAGACCAAGCCCACCCAGCACTCGGTCAAGGAACTGCGCTCCATCGGCATCCAGCCGGACATCCTGCTATGCCGCTCCGACCGACCGATACCAGAGACCGAGCGGCGCAAGATCTCGCTGTTCACCAATGTCGAGGATCGTGCGGTGATTCCGGCCCTGGATGCCGACAGCATCTACCGCATTCCGTTGCTGCTGCACGCCGAGCAGCTCGATCAGATCGTGATCGAGAAACTGCATTTGCAGGCGCCGGCGGCCGATCTCGGCGACTGGCAACGGGTAGTGGATGCGATCGAACGGCCCGAACACGAGGTCACGATCGCCATGGTCGGCAAATACGTCGATCTCACCGATGCCTACAAATCGCTGAACGAGGCCCTGTTGCATGCCGGTATCCACAGCGCTACCCGGATCGACCTGCGGTTCGTCGATTCCGAGGATATCGAAGCCCGCGGGACGCAGATACTGGACGGCGTCGACGCCATTCTGGTCCCCGGCGGTTTTGGCGAGCGTGGGGTCGAGGGCAAGATTGCCGCGGCGGGCTACGCCCGTACCCATGGTGTTCCCTACCTGGGCATCTGCTACGGCATGCAGCTGGCGGTGATCGAGTTCGCCCGCCACCAGGCCGGTCTGCACGATGCCAACAGCACCGAGTTTCGCAAGGACGCCCGGCATCCGGTGATTGCGCTGATCACCGAGTGGATGAACGAGGGTGGGGCGGTCGAACGGCGCAGCGAGGACTCGGAGCTGGGTGGAACCATGCGCCTGGGTGCCCAGCAATGCCGACTGATACCGGGTTCACTGGCTCATCGGATTTACGGCAAGGAACTGATCACCGAACGGCATCGCCACCGCTACGAGTTCAACAACCGCTATCGGGGCATTCTGGAAGAATCGGGCATGGTGTTTTCCGGCTGGTCGCTGGACGATGAACTGGTCGAGGTGATCGAATTGCCCGATCATCCCTGGTTTCTGGGTTGCCAGTTCCACCCGGAATTCACCTCCACGCCCCGCGATGGTCATCCCTTGTTCGAAAGTTTCATCCGCGCCGCCCGGGTCCGGCGGCACGCACACAATCCGGTGGTGGAGGCAGTCAGCTGATGCAACTCTGTGGTTTCGAGGTGGGTCTGGATCGGCCCTTGTTCCTGATTGCCGGTCCTTGTGTGATCGAAAGCGAGACGCTGGCCCTGGAGACGGCCGGCGCACTCAAGGCCATGGCCGGCAGGCTGGGTATTCCCCTGATTTACAAATCGTCCTTCGACAAGGCCAATCGGTCCTCGCATCAGAGTTTCCGGGGACCGGGTCTGGAACAGGGGCTGAAGATCCTGGAGACGGTCCAACGCGAGATCGGGGTGCCGGTGCTTACCGATGTGCACGAGGACACCCCGCTGGCCGAGGTGGCCAGCGTGGTCGATGTGCTGCAGACGCCCGCGTTTCTGTGTCGGCAGACCAACTTCATCCGCAATGTCGCCCTCCAGGGGCGGCCGGTCAACATCAAGAAGGGCCAG
>CAYMHN010000184.1:0-7144 GCA_964390235.1 uncultured Candidatus Competibacteraceae bacterium | reverse complement strand
GGCGTTGCCGGACTGCCGGTCTATGCCGGCACCGCGCGCGAACTTCCGGACAAATGGCGGAGCGAGGGACCGGTGATCCGCGCCCTGCGCCGCCAGCTGGCGGTGATTACCGGCAAGACCCGAGCGGTCGAGCTGGCCTTCGGCGGGATCGGCATGAACCCGCACCACGGCACACCGCGCAACCCTTGGGATAGCGAACACCACCGGGTACCCGGTGGTTCCAGTTCCGGGGCCGGCGTCTCGCTGCAGGAGGGCAGCGCGCTGCTGGCTCTGGGCACCGATACCGCCGGTTCGGTGCGGATTCCTGCCAGCTTCACCGGCTGCGTCGGACTGAAGACCACCGCCGGGCGCTGGTCGACCGCAGGGGTGGTGCCGCTCAGCACCACCCTGGACACGGTCGGTCTGCTGGCCCGCAGCGTGGCCGACGCCGCCTATGGATTCGCGACCCTGGACCCGGCCTGGGGCGAACCGGCGGCCTTCCTCACCGCCCACGACCGACTGGAAGCCGGCGATCTGCGCATCGGCGTCGCCAGCAGGGAACTCTGGGACGGCTGTGAGCCGGATATCGCGGCCACCGTCCGGAACACCCTGGACCGCTTGGGCAAGGCCGGGGCGCGGCTCAGCGAGACCGCCTTCCCGGAAGCCGGCGAGGCGATGCAGATGCTGCGCCTGGGCAGCGTGGCCTCGGCCGAGTGCGACGCGTTTCTGGAAGCCGAACTGCCCGACTGGCGTGACGTGCTCGACCCCACCGTCGCCTCGCGCATCGCCGACGGTGGCGCGATCAGCGCCCGCGAGTATCTGTACCGGCTGGCCTGGCACGCCGACCGGGGCCGGCGCGCCGCCGAGCGCTTCCTTAAGGCCGACGTGATTGCCGCCCCCACCGTGCCGATCCGCCCACCGCGGATGGATGAACTGACTACGCTGGACGACTACCGGCCACGCAACTTTGCCTCGCTCAGCCATACCTGCGTCGCCAATTATCTCGGCCTGTGCGCCCTGACCCTGCCGGCCGGCCTGGACAGTCAGGGACTGCCCGTCGGACTGATGCTGATGGCCCCGGCGCGGCACGAGGAGCGCTTGTTGGCCGCGGCCCTGGTTTGCGAGCGGCTGCTGGGACGCATCGGCCAAGCACCAGGACCGACACCCTCGACTCGCTGAAGGAGCTGGACATGAACTACCGCAATCTCGGCCGCGGCGGCATCCGGGTTTCCCCCCTGTGTCTCGGCACCATGATGTTCGGTGGTTCGACCGATGAAGATACCGCCCGGGCGATCGTCGATCACGCGCGCGACGCCGGAATCAACTTCATCGATACCGCCGACATGTATACCGAGGGGCGTGCCGAGCAAATCGTCGGCCGCGCGATTGCCCACGACCGTGACCGCTGGATACTGGCTACCAAGGTGGCGAACCCTTCCGGCGAGGACCCCAACCGGCGTGGTTTGTCGCGACGCTGGATCATGCACCAAGCGGAAGCCAGCCTGCGCCGGCTGGGCACCGATTATCTGGATATCTATTACCTGCACAAGGAAGACCATGCCACGCCCCTGGACGAGACGGTGCGGGCCCTGGCCGACCTGGTCCGGTACGGCAAGATTCGCTATATCGGTGTGTCCAATCATCGCAGCTGGCGCATCGCCACGCTATGCCATCTCTGCGATCAGGCGGGTATCGACCGACCGTTGGTCAGCCAGCCCTATTACAATGCCTTGAACCGCATGCCGGAAGTGGAACAGCTGCCGGTCTGCGACTACTACGGGCTGGGCGTGGTCCCCTATAGCCCGCTGGCGCGCGGCGTGCTGACCGGCAAGTACGACCCGGATGCGCCGCCACCACCCGACACACGGGCCGGACGGGAGGACCAGCGCATGCTCCAGACCGAATGGCGCCGAGAATCGCTGCTGATCGCCCAACAACTCAAGCGGCATGCCGAGGCCCGCGGCATTACCGCCGGTCAGTTCGCCACCGCCTGGGTGCTCAACAACCGCCTGGTCAGCGCCGTGATCGCCGGCCCCAGAACCCCGGGCCAATGGCGTGATTATCTCGGGACGCTGGATTATGCCTTCACCGCCGAGGATGAAGCGCTGGTCAACCGCCTGGTACCACCCGGTCACCCCTCAACCCATGGCTACAACGATCCGGCCTACCCGCTGCGGGGACGCGTGCCGATCACTGGCTGAACTTCACAGCCGCTGGCCCAGTTCGCGCCACAGATCGGCATAGGCCCTGGCCGCCCGGCTGCGGGGAGCGAACTCGGCCAGCGGTGCTCGCTCGCTGGCCAGATGCTCGACTTCACTGGCGTAGGGGATCGGGGTCAGCAAGGCCTCGGGCCAATCCTGCGGGATCTGTTGCTGGAATTCACGGTGCAGCCGCCGGCGCCGATCCAGCATCGACAGAAACGGCATCACCCGTAACTCGCCGAATCTCCGGTCGGCGCTGAAATCGCTCAGCTGAACCAGGGTACGCAAGGACAAGGTGGCGGGAATCACCGGCACCAGCAGCAACGCCGCCGCGTAGAACACGCTTTCCGAAAGCAGCGAGATACTGGCTGGGCAGTCCAGAAACACATAGTCATAATCCCCGCTCAGGGTTTTCAGGCGCTTGTGCAGGCTGCGCTCCGGTTTCTTTGCATCATCCAGCAGCCGATCCAGATTGCGGTAGGAGAAATCCGCCGGCAACAGATCCAGGGCCGGGTAATCGGTGGCCTTGATCTGCTCCGCCAGGTCGCCTTTCAGCAGTCGCTTGCCGCCACCCTTGATCTTGGGCTTGATCCGCAGACAATAACTGGCCGCCCCCTGGGGATCGAGATCCCAGAGCAGCACCCGCGCACCATCACGAGCGGCCAGATAGGCCAGATTGATCGCGGCGGCGGTCTTGCCCACCCCACCCTTGCTGTTGTAGAGCGCCATGATATGCACAGTGGTGATCTCCGGGTTGGTGGCGGCCCGTTAGCCGGGCTGGCGAACGCTTCATTATGCCCATGGTCCTATTGGAGTAGGCAAATGCCTTCGTCAGTGAGATGATTGTCGTAATACAACTACATTGTTGTTATAATACGACTTTTGTAAATCTCCGATCCTGTGGACCTCATCTAAGGATATTGCATGCGAAAAGGCCTGCTCGGCGCCTGGGCGCTTGCCCTGGTCACACCCCTGGCGGCTGGCGAGCCGCTCCCGGTGCCCACCGGGACTCTGGCGTTGTCGACTGCTGCCGTGGTCGGCACGGATCGCCCCGGTATGCCGGTTGCCCAGCCGGTCATCAGTGCGACCCTGATGCCGGTGGCCACGGACTTGCGCGAACGTCTGGAAACCGATACCCCCCGGTTGACCGCCGGTGCGGTGCGGCTGAACAGACCGGACCGGGTCAGGACCTTCTATCAGCGACGCCACTACCAGCCGGCCTGGCTGAATGACGCGGGTCAGCCATCGACCCTGTCTCACCAGCTGCTGACGGCGATCCAGAATGCCGATGCCGATGGCTTGCAGCCCCATCACTACCACAGTGACGAATTGCGCAGCGCGCTGCGCAGCATACAGATCGCCTATGCGACAACGCCACACCAGCTGGCCAACCTGGAATTGCTGCTTAGCGATGCCTTTCTCAGCTATGCCGATCATCTGGTCACGGGACGCCTCGATCCCCGCAGCCTGGATCGCGATTGGTTATTGCCACCCCGCTGGCAAGACTATGCCACCGCGCTCGAGCGGGCACTGACAAAGCGCGATCTGGAAGGCACCCTGCAGGAACTGGTTTCCCCGCATCCCCAATACACCCGACTGCGGCAGGCCTTGATCCAATATCGGGCGCTGGAAGCGGCGGGAGGCTGGCCGACGGTCGCCACCGGACCGAAGCTGGAACCGGGTTCCACCGATGCCCGAGTCCGACAGTTGCGGGAACGCCTGCGCGTCGGCGGCGAACTGGGTGCCGGCCCCGATACCTCGACCCGGTTCGACCAAGAACTGGAGCAGGCGGTAAAGCGCTTCCAGGCCCGCCATGGCTTGGCTGTGGATGGCGTGGTCGGCCCGCAGACCCTGGCCGAACTGAATCGCCCGGTCGCCGCCCGCATCCGGCAACTGGAACTCAATCTCGAGCGCTGGCGCTGGCTGCCCGATGATCTCGGACAGCGCTATATCATGGTCGACGTACCGGGTTACCGGCTGCGGGTGATCGAGAATCATCAGGAGGTGATCAACTCCAGGATCATCGTCGGTCGGGGTCAAAGACAAACCACGGTGTTCAATGCGGAAATGAGCTACCTGGTGTTCAGCCCTTACTGGTATCTGCCACCGACCATCATCATCGAGGACAAGCTCCCGCAGCTGCGCCGTGATCCCTACGCCTTGCAGCGTCAGGGGATCCGGGTGATCGCCGACGGGCGCGAGGTGGACCCCGGCACCATCGACTGGCAGCGGGTCGGTCGGGGTAACTTTCCCTATACCCTGCGCCAGGATCCAGGCCCGCAGAATGCCCTGGGCGGGGTCAAGTTCATGTTCCCCAACCGCCACAGCATCTATATCCATGACACGCCCGACCAGCATCTGTTCCGGCGCGATCAGCGCGCCCTGAGTTCCGGCTGCATCCGCACCGAGGATCCCTACGAACTGGCGGAATACCTGCTCCACGACCGATCCGACTGGGATCGCGAGCGCATCGTCGCGGCCAGCCAGCGCAATCGGGAACAGCGGGTCAACCTGAGCGAACCGATTCCCGTCTATCTGTTCTACTGGACCGCCTGGGTCGAAGATGACGGCACGGTGACGTTTCGCGAGGACATTTACGAACATGACACGGCCCTGGCCCAGGCGTTCTATACCGGTTGAGCCGGTCAGCGCCCGCCTGAACCAGGGATTGCCGTGCAACCCCTTACGAGACTGTGAGACCACGCATTGATCCGTCAATCCTCGTATGATTACCAGGAACTGCTGGCCTGTGCCCGCGGTGAACTGTTCGGCCCCGGCAACGCGCAACTGCCCTTGCCGCCGATGCTGATGTTCGATCGCATCACGCACATCGCCACCGAGGGTGGCGCCCATGGCAAAGGCCTGATGGAAGCCGAACTCGACATCAAGCCCGATCTGTGGTTCTTTGGCTGCCATTTTCAGGGCGATCCGGTAATGCCGGGCTGTCTGGGCCTGGATGCCATGTGGCAGTTACTGGGTTTTCATCTAGGCTGGCTGGGCGGACCCGGCCGCGGTCGCGCACTCGGCTGCGGTGAAGTAAAATTCAGTGGCCAGGTGCGTCCGGACCATCGGCTGTTGACCTACCGCATCCACCTGAAACGGGTCATCATGCGGCGTCTGGTCATGGGTATCGCCGACGCCACCATGCACTGCGACGGACGTGAAATCTACGCCGGCAAGGATCTGCGGGTCGGCCTGTTCACCTCGACCGAAGGTTTCTAGGAGACAGCCAATGCGACGTGTGGTAATCACCGGACTGGGTATCATCTCCAGTATCGGCAATGATCAACAGCAGGTACTGGAGGCGTTGCGCGCGGGACGTAGCGGTTTCCGGTTCAGCGAGGAATATCGCGAGCTGGGGTTTCGTTCCCGGATCCACGGCTCCATCGACCTGAATCCGGCCGAGCACATCGATCGCAAGATCCTGCGCTTCATGGGCTCGGCGGCGGCCTATTGCTACCTGTCCATGGAACAGGCCATAGCGGATGCCGGATTGTCCGCCGACCAGGTCTCCAACCCCCGCACCGGTCTGGTGACCGGTTCCGGAGGGGCCAGCCCGGAGAACATCGTCGCTGCGGCCGATCTGCTGCGCGACAAGGGGATACGCCGGGTCGGCCCCTACATGGTGCCGCGCACCATGGCCAGTACTACCTCGGCCTGCTTGGCCACACCGTTCAAGATCAAGGGGGTCAACTATTCGATCAGCTCGGCCTGCGCCACCAGCGCCCATTGCATAGGCCACGGCGCCGAGCTGATCCAGTGGGGCAAGCAGGATCGGGTATTCGCCGGCGGTGCCGAGGAACTGCACTGGAGCACCACCATGCTGTTCGACGCCATGGGGGCGCTGTCCAGCAAGTACAATGACACCCCGCGGACGGCCTCGCGCCCCTATGATGTCAGCCGCGACGGCTTCGTGATCGCCGGTGGTGGTGGTATGGTGGTACTGGAGGAGCTGGAGCACGCACGTCGCCGGGGCGCGCCGATCTATGCCGAAGTGGTCGGTTATGGCGCCACCTCGGATGGCTACGACATGGTCGCCCCCTCGGGGGAAGGCGCGGTGCGCTGCATGCGTCAGGCCCTGGAGACCGTCGACAGTCCGATCGATTATCTCAACACCCATGGGACCAGCACGCCGGTCGGCGACATCCAGGAACTGAACGCCATTCGCGAGGTGTTCGGTGCGGAAATCCCGCCGATCAGCTCCACCAAATCCCTGACCGGCCATTCCCTGGGGGCGGCTGGCGTGCATGAGGCCATCTACTGCCTGCTGATGCAGGCCAACGACTTCATCAGTGCCTCGGCCAATATCGAACAGCTGGACCCGGAGGCTGGCGATGCGCCTATCGTGCGCACCCGCCGTGACGACGTGCAGCTGCGCACCGTGATGTCCAACAGCTTCGGTTTTGGCGGCACCAACGCCACCCTGGTGCTGCGCCGCTGGGAGGACTGAGATGGACACACCGGGCTGGTTCGAGGTTCTGCTGGCGGGCATCATCGCCGTGGGGGTGATCTTTCTGTTTCGCGGCGGCATCCGGCATACCCTGGAGCAAAGCCGCAAGGCTCCCAAGGACTGGGCTGGCGCCCTGCTGCCGATCGGATTGGTGGTGCTGTTCGTGATTTTCCTGATCACCCTGGTCCGCTGATCCGCTTTCCCGCTTGAATTCAAGCCGGTAGAATGCCGGATGCCAACCCGCGCTCGCAGCGTATACCAGATCAGGAGGCTGTATCCATCATGACCATCATCCAGCGTCGTCGGTTTCTCCAGAGTGCGGCGGCCGTCGGTACCGTCGCGGTCACCGGCGCGGCCGCACCCGCCATCGCCCAGGACAGCCGTGAACTCAAGATGGTCACCTCCTGGCCACAGAATTTCCCCGGCCTGGGTACCGGTGCCACGCGGCTGGCCCAGCGCAATGGGTGGGTCCGTGGAACGATCTGGCACTGGGGTTTCATCGCGTGGTCCAGCA
>CAYMHN010000183.1:0-7240 GCA_964390235.1 uncultured Candidatus Competibacteraceae bacterium | reverse complement strand
TGCGCTCCACCGCCACGCCCTGGCGGATGGCCGAGGGCTGGGTGCTGGCGTACTCGCGAGCCAGGGTCCGGATGTCGTCCGCCGGGATGCCGGTGATGGCCGCCACCCGGTCCGGAGGAAACTCGGCCGCGCGGGCCTTGAGGTCCGCGTAGCCCAGGGTGTAGTTCTCGACGTAGTCGTGGTCGACCAGATCCTCCTCGATGATTACGTTCATCATGCCCAGCGCCAGCGCCGCGTCGGTGCCCGGCTTGATCGGGATGTGCCAGTCGGCCTGCTTGGCGGTGCGCGTGCGCACCGGGTCGATCACCACGACCTTGGCCCCGTTCTGCCTGGCCTTGAGGATGAACGGCCAGGCGTGCAGATTGGTGCTGAGCATGTTCATGCCCCACACGATGATGTACTTGGAGAACTCCAAGCTTTCCACGTCCAGCCCGCCCGTCGGACCGACCGTCATGATCCAGGCGGTCGACGACCCGGATTCGCAGTAGGTCTTTTCCGCCACGGTGGAGCCCAGGCGATTGAAGAAGGCGTCGCCCGAGGTCAGGCCGTTCAAGGTGCCCTGGTGGCCAAGGTAGGCATGCGGCATGATGGCCTGCGGGCCATCATCGGCGATGATCTCCGTCCAGCGGGTCTTGATCTCGCCCAGCGCCTGATCCCAGGAGATGCGCTCGAACTGGCCGGAACCCTTGGGTCCCACGCGCTTCATGGGGTAGAGCAATCGATCCGGGTTGTAGTGGTGCTCGGCGAAGTTCTTGAGCTTCACGCAGAGTCCGCCGCGGGTCATCGGATGATCCGGGTCACCCGTCACTTCGACCAGCTTGCCGTCCTCGACATGGTAGAGAAAAGCACAGGTATCGGGACAGTCCTGCGGGCAGGCGCCCCGGATGATACGGGTTTCACTGAGGTGAACTGACATGGCCGTCTCCTTTGATAAGGTTACAGAAGAACGGAGAGCAACTTACGCGCCATCCATGCAGCTCGCCGCACGCTTCAGTCGGCAGCAGAAAAATAGTATGGAAAACAAAATCATGATATAAAAATTACCGGGTACAGGCAAGCCGCCAACCTGGGAGCATGCTTCAACTTGGTGCCGATCGGTACCTGCGCCGCCCGAATCCGATGCATTCAGACATAGCGAATATCCAAGACCTCGATCTCGCGCGAGCCGGCCGGCCTGGCAAACTTGATGATATCGCCTACCCGCGCTTTCAGAAGGGCGCGGGCCAGTGGCGAGATCCAGCTGATGCGCCCCTTGGCCGCGTCCGCCTCGTCCACGCCGACGATCTGCCAGACCTGTTCGTTGTCGCCGTCGCTATCGGCGATCGTCACCGTGGCGCCGAAAAACACCTGCTCCCGGCCCTGCTGGCGCTCCGGATCGACCACCTCGGCATTCTCGATCCGCTTGATCAGGTAGCGGATGCGGCGATCGATCTCGCGCAGCCGCTTCTTGCCATAGAGGTAGTCGCCGTTTTCGGAACGGTCGCCGTTGGAAGCCGCCCAGGCAACGGTTTCCACCACTTTCGGGCGCTCGTCGCGCACCAGTTCATCGAGTTCCCGGCGCAGGATCTCGTAACCCCGACGGGTCATGTAGTTCTTGGCGCCGGGCGGCAGACGCAGTTCGAGTTCCGCGCCACCGTCCTCATCGTCCGCCGAATCGTTTTCCTTGACGAAAGCCTTGCTCATTTCAGGGTCGCTGCTTGGTTGCCATGGGGCTCAATGATAGACCAGGCTGCGATCTCGCGTTCAACGGCTGCCATTACCCGAAGGTTGATGGATCATCTGGTAACATGGTTGTATTATCAAATTGTCATTGAGTAATACCGTGAAAACCCTGACCGTCAAACTGCCCGATGAGCTGGCCCGCCAGATCGACCAGGCTGCCCGTCAGAGAGGCTGTACGCGCTCGGCGCTGATCCGCCAGGCCCTGACAGGCTATCTGGTCGAGGGTCAAACCTCGGGTCACGGTCCGTCGGCGCTGGATCTGGCCGGTGATCTGGTCGGTTGCGTGGACGGCCCGGAGGATTTGAGCAGCAACCCGGACCATCTGGCCGACTATGGGCGCTGAGGAGCGCCTGCTGCTGGATACCGGACCGCTGGTCGCCTTGCTCAACCGGCGCGACAGCTACCACGACTGGGCACGACAGGTGTTCGCCGCCAGCCGTCCACCCTTGTTGAGCTGCGAGGCGGTACTTTCGGAGACCTGTCATCTGCTGCTGAGAGCGGGTCAACCGGCCGGATCGGTGTTGCGACTGGTCGAACGCGGTGTCATTGAACCGGCTTTCGAGTTGCGCGAGCAGCATCAGGCCGTGGCAGGGCTGTTGCACAAATACCGCGATCAACCCATGTCGCTGGCCGACGCCTGCCTGGTACGCATGACGGAACTGCACACCACCGCCAGAGTGCTGACCCTCGACAGTGATTTCCGCGTCTATCGGCGATTTTCGCGGCAAACCGTTCCGGTATTGATGCCGGGTGCCGGCTGAACGCCTCTGCAAGGCCCTTTTGCGTACAGATCGTGGACGGCTGCTCAACCGACGGCTCGGAGAGGTGAATTGGAACCTGAAAGCAACGGTTATACTGGCGGCATGTGAACTGGCATTAAAACCGGCAAAATATGGTTATGTTTCTCAATAACAGGATGATTTTGAAATAAATAATTGGAAAACCGACAGGCATTTCTGATGGCACGGAACGAGGTCGAACCGGTATCCCTGATGGAGCCCGTGCTGCCGGCGATCGGCGACCGCGAGCTGGAGGATCTGGCGATCGAACTGACCGGCAAGGCGGGACGACTGGCCGGCCGGCTGCACCCGGCGGTGTGTGAAGCGGTCGGCGATCTGGTGCGCTCGATGAACTGCTACTACAGCAACCTCATCGAGGGTCATCACACCCACCCGCGGGATATCGACCGCGCCCTGGCCGAAGACTATTCGACCGACCCCGAGCAACGCAATCTGCAACTGGAAGCACGAGCGCACATCGAGGTCCAGCGCCTGGTCGACCAGGGGTCGGGGCCGGCACCGGTGGTAACGGTCGCTTACCTGCAATGGCTGCACCGGGAATTCTGCCGGCGCTTGCCGGTCGAGCTGCTGCACGTCGATAATCCCGATACCGGCGAGCGCCTGGCGATGATCCCCGGCGTCTTGCGCGAACGCGATGTCGCCGTCGGGCGGCATGTTCCACCGCGCGCGTCTTCCTTGGAGCAGTTTCTCCGGCGCTTTGCACAAGCCTATGATCCGGGGCGGCTCTCACGAGTGCAACAGCTCATCGGTGTTGCCGCCTCCCATCACCGACTGCTCTGGATCCATCCCTTTCTCGATGGCAACGGCCGCGTTGCCCGACTGTTCGCCCATGCCTGGCTGCGGGAACTCCAGGTCGGCAGCAGCCTGTGGTCGGTGTCCCGAGGGCTGGCCCGCGACGAGAGCGCCTACAAGCGGCTGCTGATGGACGCCGACAGTCCCCGCCGTGGTGACCTGGACGGGCGCGGCAATCTGTCGGCCGCCGCACTGAAGGCCTTCTGTGTGTTTTTTCTCGAGACCTGCATCGATCAGGTGGACTTCATGGCCTCCCTGCTGGCACCCGAAACGCTGCTGGATCGCATCGAGCGCTGGAGCCGGGAGGAAATCGCCGCCAGACGCCTGCCCAAAGGCAGCTTTGCGCTGCTACGCGAGGCCCTGCTGGCCGGTGGGTTCGAGCGCGGGCGGGTGACCGCACTCACCGCTTACAAGGACCGCAAGGCGCGCGATGTGCTCTACCAGCTCATGGCACGGGGTCTATTGATCGCCGATTCGCCGCGCGGCAAGGTTCAGCTGGCGTTTCCGGCGGAAGTTGCCGAGGCCTGGTTTCCGTCGCTTTACGATGGCCATCGCGAAGCATGAAAACCCTGACCGTCAAGGCGACGCCTACGAGGTCGAAATCACCGATCCTCACTGAGGAAACGCATTCATGGTCAAGAACGACATGCGCCCGATTCATCCGGGCGAAATTCTGCGCGAGGAGAATCTGATCCCGCTGGATCTGAGCGTCAACGCGCTGGCCCGCGAACCGAACAGGATGATGGTTTCCGGATCGACTTCCTACACGATCGCGTCCACCATGTCCTGTAACAGAGGTTCGTCGATGATCATCGCTTCGTCTCGAAATCCTTAGTCCAACAAGCTGTTGGATAATCTCGATTCACAGAAAAATCGAGAAGCATTCACAGCAGTGGTCTCAGACACCATCCAGCTCTTTTTTCAGACTGTCGATGTCAACCTTGAAAACCTCGATCCGCTGAGTAGCCAGGATCGCCAGGAAATCCGCCCGGTCGAGCCCGGCGATCAGCGCGGCCTTTTCCTGGGAAATCTCTCCGCACGCATACCAGTGAATCGCGGCGGCCAGGCGCATCTCGCGTGCGAACTCCGGTGGGGAGCGGCGCAGCGCCGAGAACGCTTCTTCGGGTAGGTCGATGGTTACCGTAGTCATGGGTCAACTCCGTTGGGCTGGAGAAATATCCTCGTGAATGTTGGCATCACCAGCGTCACACGGCCATCAACCGGACATAAGGTAGGATGCGGTGAGGCACGAACCGCATCGGTCGCGAGCGATGCTCATGCGCGCTGGTATTTGGCCAATACTTCAGACAAGGGAAAAGCGCGAATCTCGCCACGCCGGCAGGCAGCGAGACGGTCTTCGGCCTCTTTCGCCCAGAGTGCATCAATCGCCGGGTCGGAGGCATCCAGACTGTCCAGAATCTGCTCGACCAGTTCCAACCGTTCGGCGGGCGTCAGTTCGCATGCCGCGACAGCAAGTGCTCGGGTTGCTTCGGTCATGATCACACCTCGTGGTTGGAATGTGTAACGTCTGTGCCAAACAGTAGACACGCCCGGATGTCCTCGGGCTCCAGGCCCGGATACTGCGCCAGGATATCCGCCTCGCTATCGCCAGCGGCGAGATATTCCAGGATGGTCTGCACCGCGATCCGCTTGCCGCGAATCGTCGGGCGACCGTTGCAGACGGCCGGATCGATCGTGATCCGGCCATTGATGAAGGTCAGCAGCTCGTCGTTCATGGCTTGCCCCGATCGGTCAGGAGGATAGGCAAGGTTTGGCTCGTTGTTGGTTCAGCCCATCGGATTCCAAACCATTTGCTCATCATTTAATCAAGTAAAAACAGATAGTTATATTTAATACATGGATGATATTGGCTCATGAGCCAATCAAAGTTCATCGATATGGGCGTTGTTGAGCCAATCATCCGGGACCCGACAGCGCAGAAAGCGCAGCTGGTTGGCCCGGATGAAACCGGGCCGCTCGGCTTCGTTCTTCCATGCGGCATCGCTGGCATAGCCCGGCCGCTGGGTGAGCACCACATAGTCGGCGCCGACCGGCTCCCCGACCAGATGCCGCGGATCGGGCGTGACCTTCTGGTAACCGATCACCGAATCCGGCGTCGGGAACGTGGTGATGAGGTAGGGATTGCCGCGTTCGAGATCCCAGAAATAGTGCAGATTGCCGTTCGAGAGCATGACGAAGCGGCAGTTCCGGGACCGCGCATAGCGGCGGGCCTGTTCCTTGCCGATCAGCGGGTTCTTGCCCTCTGCCTTGGCTTCGAGCACGATCAGCGGAAAACCCCTGGCGTCGAGCAACAGGAAGTCGATGAAACCCCTGGCGGTCTTCTCGAAGTCATCGCCGAGCGCCTCCAGATCCGCCGGCTTGAGCGTGACTCCCGCCTCCAGACAGATATTAGCGGGCCGGTCACCGTCCGGGAAGAAGCGCCAACCAGCGGCTTCCAGCAGCCGGTTGATCTTGATGCGCGCGGTGGCTTCGTTGCCGGACATCCCGGTTCCCGTTTCATCGATGGGTAAAGGCTAGCATCAAAACGCGAGCGGGAGGAATGCCGGCCGCACGATCGGTTACTTGGCGCCACGACAAAACCCGTCGTCGGCGCGGCGTATTCCTCGATGTTCTTATCGAAACCTACTGCTGAACGAGTCACCGACAAGGCGGATGGGGCGCATCATGGAGAACCCTCCGTGGTTGACGGGGTTTCCGGCAAAGGTAGGCGATTTCGGGCCAACAGTCGATCGGCACCAATCAGGGGGATAATACGATGCAACACCGCGTCCATGACCCCCGATTCGGCTTCAGCAATGAACTTGACCTTGCGTTCCGCCCAAGCCAGAGTCTGGATGAGGTTCGCGGCGACGACGGAAGGCTGATCAAGATTTTCCAACGGCACTTCGGTCAGGCCACCCCGTATGCTGGTACTGACTGGACAGCAGATCAGCAACCCGGTTTTCCGGTTGTACTCTCGGGACGACAGCACCAGGGCGGGTCGATACTTGCCGATTTCCTTGCCCTTGGTGGGCTCGAAGTCCAGCCAGACGATATGATTCCGTTCCGGTACGTAGCGGTTGTCCATCGGCGGATCAATTGCCCCACTCACGGCTCGTGGGTGCGGCCAGAGCATCGGCATGAGCCTGTTCCGGCGTAATGTCGCGCAGCAGATCCGCCTCACTGAACGGCAGTCCCCTGTTCCGTGTAGCGCGCCGGACGATGAAACCTTCCTCGGTCACTTCCACCTCGACTTCGGTACCGGCTTGAAACTGCGGCAGATCGCGCATCGCCCCCGAGACGCGCAGTGCCAGACCGTTTCCCCACTTCAGGATTCGAGTTTGTACTCTCATAACGCACCCCGTTTCACATCATGGACTTGACGAATAGTATACACATTGTATCAACCAAATACCCTATAATTGGATCACCCGGTAAAGGCCAGCATCTCCCCGATATCTACGCCTCACCCTCCTGAGCCGGCGCCACGACGAAGCCCGTCGTCGGCGCGGCGTACTCCTCGATGGTGGTGAAGACGATATCGACGATGATCGGGGCGTGCTGGCGGGCCAGCGCTTCGACGACGGCGACGCGCAGGCGGTCGGCGGTGCGCAGATCGAGATCGGCCTCGGCCTCGTCGAGCAGCACATGCACGGTGACATAGAGGGTGCGGCCGGGCTGGACGGCGCGCAGGTAGATCGCGCGGGTGGGCAGCGCGACCAGGGCCTCCCTGACCAGCGCCTCGATCGAGGCGGTGACGGTCTCCGGCGCCGCGCGGTTCAGGAGTGCCAGCAGGCCGCGGCCGGCCATACGGATCGGCACGCCGAGCGAGACCAGCACCACCAGGCCGACCAGCACCGGATCCACATAGCGCGCGGCGGTGGTCAGCGCGCCGCGCTCGAAGACGAACGCGAGGACGAAGGCGA